>NZ_SZVK01000001.1:0-206491 GCF_005280595.1 Escherichia sp. MR
TATACGCAGCGAATTGAGCGGCATAACCTGAATCTGAGGCAGCACCTGGCACGGCTGGGACGGAAGTCGCTGTCGTTCTCAAAATCGGTGGAGCTGCATGACAAAGTCATCGGGCATTATCTGAACATAAAACACTATCAATAAGTTAGAGTCATTACCGGAAGCGTAAGTTTATAATATTTGTTATCGCCAGCAGTCTTCTGGGGGCTTCCTCCGTTAATGCGGTAGATATCAATATTAATGGATTAGTACTGGCATCTCCGTGCGTCGTTAATGGTGGGAATAGTGCCGTGAATGTAAATATTGGCGATAATATTCAGGCGGATTCTCTTTCGGCTGCGGGAAGCGCATCCACCTGGAAAGACTTCTCTTTGCAATTAACCAATTGCCCACTCTCAACCTCCAGCTTTAGCGTCGCTTTCTCTGGTACGCCGGACGGTGATATTGCCACAAACTACGCCAATACTGGTTCAGCAACTAATCTCTCTCTTGAGCTCACTACGCAGGATGGTTCTACAACGTTGGGTAATGGTTCATCAATCAATAATACCCCTATTCCTGGTTCTCACGCCTATGACCTTCAGCTTCGTACGCGGGCTGTATCGAAAGGAAATGTGATGCCTGGTTCAATCACCGGCCTGGTTCAGGCAACATTTACTTATCAGTAACAGGTGCTAGCGCCATGATTACTCAACGAAGTGCCACAATTTTTACCTTACTGGTAACGCTCTGGCCTTTATGTGCATTTCACTCTGCCCAAGCGGCTGATATTAACATTAATGGCACGGTGGTAGCATCAGCATGCGTCATAGATACACAAACGAAGGATCAAACTGTCAGCTTTGAGCAGGCGCGAGCCGTTAATTACGACACGGTCGGCCATACCAGTGAGTGGCAGAACTTTAGTCTGAATTTATCTTCTTGCCCTGCATCAACAAGCAGTGTTACAGCGTTGTTTACCGGGGAAAGCGATCTTGTTGACCAGACGAAGTTCGCGAATACACTTGGGGATGCCACCGGGATGGCGCTGCAGATTATGACGGATGACCACATAACGGAAATAAGCCCGGATGGTAAAATGACGGTAAACGTCGACAAGGCCAGTAGAAAAGCGACCTTCCCACTTGCTGCACGGATGTATACACCTACCGGTACGGTCACGGCAGGTGAATTCCATACTGTTGTGCAGTTTACGTTTACTTATCAATAAGTTGACGTAAAAAAAGCGAAACACATTGTGTTTCGCTTTTTAACTATCTACTTAAGGATTAAACGCGTTTAAAGATCAACGAACCGTTAGTACCTCCAAAGCCGAAGGAGTTACACAGGGTATACTCCATTCCGCTGACCTGACGCGCTTCGTGCGGTACGAAATCCAGATCGCAACCTTCATCCGGGTTATCCAGGTTGATGGTCGGTGGAACAGCCTGATCGCGCAGCGCCAGGATGGAGTAGATAGACTCTACCGCACCCGCCGCACCTAACAGGTGACCGGTCATGGATTTCGTGGAGCTTACCAGCACACGGCTTGCAGCTTCACCGAAGATGGTTTTCACTGCCTGTGCTTCGGCTTTATCGCCAGCAGGCGTTGAAGTACCGTGCGCGTTAACGTAGCCAATCTGGCTCGCTTCAATACCTGCATCACGCAGAGCATTTGCCATTGCCAGAGCTGCGCCTGCGCCATTTTCCGGCGGCGACGTCATATGATAGGCATCGCTGCTCATACCAAAGCCGACGAGTTCAGCGTAAATTTTCGCACCGCGTTTTTTCGCGTGTTCGTACTCTTCGAGCACCAGCATACCGGCACCATCGCCCAGAACGAAACCATCACGCTCTTTATCCCACGGGCGGCTAGCCGCTTGCGGGTTATCATTGCGGGTAGATAATGCACGTGCCGCGCCGAAACCGCCAACGCCCAGCGGCGTACTGGCTTTCTCTGCGCCACCTGCAACCATCACGTCAGCATCGCCATACGCGATAATACGCGCAGCATGACCAATGTTGTGCACGCCGGAAGTACAGGCGGTCGCGATAGAGATGCTTGGGCCACGCAGGCCATACATGATAGTCAGATGACCTGCCACCATGTTCACAATCGTTGACGGAACGAAGAATGGGCTGATCTTACGTGGACCACCGTTCATCAGAGATGTGTGGTTTTCTTCGATCAGTCCGAGGCCGCCAATCCCGGAGCCAATTGCGGCACCAATGCGGGTTGCGTTCTCTTCCGTTATTTCAAGGCCAGAATCCTGCATGGCCTGAACGCCAGCGACAATTCCATATTGAATGAAGGCATCCATCTTGCGCTGTTCTTTGCGCGAGATAATGTCCTCACAGTTAAAATCCTTTACTAAGCCAGCAAATTTCGTTGCATAGGCGCTAGTATCGAAATGGTCGATTAGGCTGATGCCACTCTGACCGGCAAGCAGAGCTTTCCAGGTAGACTCTACGGTATTGCCGACAGGAGACAACATGCCCAGTCCGGTCACAACTACACGACGCTTAGACACGTTTGTCCTCCAGGGAGGGAAAAAAAATGATTCTAGTGGGACAAAAAGATAAAACTCAGGCGGTCGAACGACCGCCTGGAGATGTTCACTTACGCCTGGTGGCCGTTGATGTAATCAATGGCAGCCTGAACGGTGGTGATTTTCTCAGCTTCTTCGTCCGGAATCTCAGTATCAAACTCTTCTTCCAGAGCCATTACCAGCTCAACGGTGTCAAGAGAATCCGCGCCCAGGTCTTCAACGAAAGAAGCATTGTTGGTAACTTCTTCCTGCTTAACGCCCAGCTGTTCGCCGATAATTTTCTTAACGCGTTCTTCGATAGTGCTCATACTCTTAAATTTCCTATCAAAACTCGCTTTCGCGATGGTTTTCGTAGTGTATAAAATGTTGAAAAATTTGCAACTAAATCCCGGCAGGTCTTACCACGATTTTACGTTATTTTGAGGCCATACCCCCCAACAACGCAAATCATTTTGCACTAATTATTACTCATAACCACGCAGACTGCGCGCAACATGAGCATTTTGTGCAAATCGCGGTCAGACCATGTACATCCCGCCGTTCACATGCAAAGTTTCACCCGTGATGTAAGCTGCTTCGTCGGATGCCAGGAATGCAACCGCGTTGGCGATTTCCTGTGCGCCGCCGAGGCGACCCGCAGGAACCTGCGCCAGGATACCCGCACGCTGGTCATCGCTCAGCGCACGTGTCATGTCCGTTTCAATAAAGCCCGGAGCAACAACGTTTACAGTAATACCACGTGACGCAACTTCGCGCGCCAGGGATTTACTGAAGCCGATCAAGCCCGCTTTCGCCGCAGCGTAGTTGGCCTGACCGCCATTTCCCATGGTACCAACCACAGAACCGATAGTGATAATACGACCATGACGCTTTTTCATCATAGCGCGCATTACCGCTTTTGACAGACGGAAAACAGATGAAAGGTTGGTTTCGATGATATCGTTCCACTCATCATCTTTCATTCGCATTAACAGGTTATCACGAGTGATACCGGCATTATTGACCAGGATATCGACTTCACCAAATTCTGCGCGAATTTTTTCCAGAACAGATTCGATAGATGCCGGGTCGGTCACATTCAACATCAGACCTTTACCGTTATCACCTAAATAATCGCTGATCGCCTGAGCGCCGCTTTCACTGGTCGCAGTACCGATAACTTTCGCGCCACGAGCTGCGAGCGTTTCAGCAATTGCGCGGCCAATCCCACGGCTTGCACCGGTTACCAGTGCGATTTTTCCTTCAAAATTCATATTTTTCCTCTTTTAAAGCTCGAGCGCCGCTGCCATCGCTGAAGGTTCGTTCAGCGCCGAGGCGGTCAGGGTGTCGACAATGCGTTTCGTCAGGCCAGTAAGCACTTTGCCCGGGCCGACTTCATAAAGATGTTCAACTCCTTGCGCTGCCATGTATTCAACAGATTTCGTCCACTGAACCGGATTATACAGCTGACGTACCAGCGCATCACGGATAGCATCGCCATTAGTTTCGCATTTCACATCAACGTTATTCACAACCGGAACGGTTGGGGTATTGAAGGTGATTTTCGCCAATTCAACAGCCAATTTATCGGCAGCCGGTTTCATCAGCGCACAGTGTGACGGTACGCTTACAGGCAACGGCAGCGCACGTTTTGCGCCCGCAGCTTTACAGGCAGCGCCTGCACGCTCAACCGCTTCTTTATGACCGGCAATAACGACCTGCCCCGGAGAGTTAAAGTTTACCGGAGAAACGACCTGACCTTCTGCAGCTTCTTCACACGCTTTAGCAATAGACGCATCATCAAGACCGATAATTGCCGCCATTGCACCTGTCCCTTCCGGTACAGCTTCCTGCATGAACTTGCCACGCATCTCAACCAGACGCACCGCATCAGCAAAATCAATCACACCAGCGCAAACCAGCGCGGAGTATTCACCCAGGCTGTGACCGGCCATCATCGCCGGTGCTTTACCGCCCTGCTGCTGCCACACACGGTACAGCGCAACAGATGCCGTCAACAGTGCTGGTTGGGTTTGCCAGGTTTTATTCAATTCTTCGGCAGGTCCCTGCTGGGTCAGTGCCCACAAGTCGTAGCCCAGCGCCGCAGAAGCTTCAGCAAACGTTTCTTCGACAATGGGATAGCTCGCCGCCATATCAGCCAGCATTCCAACGGTTTGAGAGCCCTGTCCAGGGAACACAAATGCAAATTGCGTCATCTTTAAATCCTTATCCTAGAAACGAACCAGCGCGGAGCCCCAGGTGAACCCACCGCCAAAGGCTTCAAGCAGAACCAACTGCCCAGGCTTAATGCGCCCGTCGCGTACAGCTTCATCCAGCGCGCACGGGACAGAAGCGGCAGAAGTATTACCGTGGCGATCCAGCGTCACCACGACATTGTCCATCGACATGCCGAGTTTTTTCGCCGTTGCGCTGATAATACGCAGGTTCGCCTGATGCGGAACCAGCCAGTCCAGTTGGGAACGATCAAGATTATTCGCCGCCAGCGTCTCATCAACGATGTGCGCCAACTCGGTTACTGCAACCTTGAAGACTTCGTTGCCCGCCATGGTCAGATGAATTGAATTTTCTGGATTCACACGGTCGGCATTAGGCAACGTCAGCAATTCACCATAGCTGCCATCAGCATGAAGATGCGTTGAGATAATTCCTGGCTCTTCAGAGGCAGCCAGCACTGCAGCGCCCGCGCCATCGCCAAAAATGATAATGGTCCCGCGATCTGTTGGATCGCAGGTGCGCGCCAGTACATCGGAACCGACAACCAGAGCATACTTCACCGCACCAGATTTCACGTATTGATCGGCTACGCTCAACGCGTAGGTGAAACCTGCACATGCTGCGGCAACGTCAAACGCCGGGCAACCTTTAATGCCCAACATGCTTTGAATCTGACATGCTGAGCTCGGAAAAGCGTGCGTAGCAGAAGTCGTTGCCACAACGATCAGCCCAATCTGGTCTTTATCGATGCCAGCCATCTCAATTGCGCGTGTCGCCGCTTCAAAACCCATGGTTGAAACGGTTTCGTTTGGCGCGGCAATGTGGCGTTCGCGGATGCCTGTACGAGTGACAATCCACTCGTCAGAGGTATCCACCATTTTTTCCAGATCGGCGTTTGTCCGCACTTGTTCGGGCAGATAGCTGCCAGTACCAATAATCTTCGTATACATGTACGCTCAGTCACTTTTCGGTTATATACCGTCACTTGCAAACTGCGAGTTCGCTGGCAGCGTCCTGCTACCGCAGAGATCCGCTTTTGCCACCGTCCAACAGCTCAAAACCAGCTGGGTATACAGATTCCAGGCGAGCGGCAATTCGCTGAGGAACTTGTCGCTGCACCGCCTGCACTGCCTGTTCAATCGCGACCGCAAAAGCTCGCTGATTGGCTGCACCATGACTTTTTATCACCGTGCCGCGCAATCCTAACAGACAGGCGCCGTTATACTGGTCGGGGTTGAGGTGACTGAATCGCCTCGTCAGGCTCTTTTGTAGCCAACGCTTTAATAACAGTAGCCACCACGACCGTTTTTTCCCTTCTCCCTGAGATTTCAGCAGAGAAAGGAACATCCTGACAACACCTTCCATCGTCTTTAATGTGACATTTCCTGTAAAGCCGTCACAGACCAGCACATCTGTCTTGCCAGTTAATAACTCATTGGCTTCAAGATAGCCGATATAGTTGATAGAAGGGATTGTTTTAAGCACCGCTGAGGCATCCCGAATACTGTCGAGACCCTTTACTTCTTCTTCACCAATATTGAGCAACGCCACGCGAGGATTGGGAATTCCCACCACCTCTTCAGCCAAAACTGAGCCCATAATGGCAAATTGCACCAACATTGTGCTGTCACAATCGACGTTGGCTCCTAAATCGAGAACCACCGTTTTGCCCTTTTGTTGATGCGGTAACACCGTCACCAACGCCGGGCGCTCAATCCCCTCCAGGGGCTTGAGTAATAATTTAGCCAGCCCCATCAGCGCCCCGGTATTGCCAGCACTGACACAGGCTTGCGCTCGACCTTCTTTCACCAGTTCCAGCGCCACGCGCATTGAGCTACCGCGACTGGCGCGGATAGCTTGCGAAGGCCGGGCATCACTGGCGATAACTGACTGCGCAGGAATAATCTGCAAACGAGAACGTTGTTCGAAGTCAGCTTTAGCAAGTAATGGCGTGATGGCGTCGGGATTACCGACTAAAAGAAGAGTGAGTTGCGAATTAGAGTTCAGTGCCTGCAAAGCTGCAGGCACTGTCACAGAAGGGCCAAAATCGCCCCCCATGACATCTAACGCCAGGGTTAGACGTGTCAAGGTATCGTCGCCGCCCGGTTTGGTCTTTCCCCAGTTGCCTGGGGAAAATCCTCACTAAGCTTCATCACGCAGATGCGTGATTACTTAGCGATGACCTTGCGGCCACGGTAGTAACCGTCGGCAGTGATGTGGTGACGCAGGTGTTTTTCACCAGAAGTTTTGTCTACAGACAGGCTGGTGACTGCGGTCAGCGCGTCATGGGAACGACGCATGCCACGTTTGGAACGGGTTGGTTTATTCTGTTGTACGGCCATGGACCTTACTCCTCAATTACGGTTTATCCCCGATCCAACGGGGAGCACCAATTACTTACGCTTTAAGCTGGCTAATACGGCAAATGGGTTTGGCTTTTGCGCTTCTTCAGGCAGTTCACCAAAGACCATGTCCGCTTCGGACACTTCACAGTGTTCAGAATCATGCACCGGAACTACCGGCAAGGCGAGGATGATTTCATCTTCAACCATTGCAAGCAGATCGATTTCACCGAATTCGTTAACCTCAATCGGTTCATACGCTTCCGGCAGTGCTTCAGCCTGTTCGTCTGAACGCACAGGACTAAAACAGTACGTTGTGTAGACCTGATGAGTAAACGGCTTCCCGCAACGCTGACACTCGAGCGTTACCGTCACCTTCGCATCGCCGTTTAACACTGCGAGACGTTGGTTATCGATAGCGAACGACATGGAGCATTCCACATCACTGTCCACACTGACTACGGATTCGGCGACGCGCTCAACCTGATCAGGAGTATAGATACCCTGGTAATCAAGGCGTTTTTGAGCCGTACGAACCGGATCGAGAGTCAGGGGTAATTTTACCTTTTGCATAGGGCGCGCATATTAACTTTGTAACGTCATAGAGTCAAAGAAAAAGGCAGCCTGTGGTTGCCTTTTGCCAATAATTCGCACACATTGCGGGTTACTGCTTTATTTTCGTTCAGTGCTGATAACGAACATCAACCTGCAAAACGAAGCGCATAGTTTAAAATGGCTATCATCAATACGCTATATCTGATGGAAAAAAATATGTCTAAACTTATTTTAGCCTCCACTTCGCCCTGGCGCCGCGCCCTACTTGAAAAACTACAAATCTCTTTCGAATGTGCCGCCCCGGAGGTCGACGAAACCCCGCATAGCGATGAATCACCGCGCCAGCTGGTGCTCCGGCTGGCGCAAGAAAAAGCGCAATCCTTAGCGTCACGTTATCCCTCTCATTTAATTATTGGTTCAGACCAGGTGTGTGTTCTTGATGGGGAAATCACCGGTAAACCGTTAACGGAAGAAAATGCGCGTCTGCAATTACGCAAAGCCAGCGGCAATATTGTCACCTTCTATACTGGGCTGGCGCTATTTAATTCGGCGAACGGGCATCTGCAAACGGAAGTGGAACCTTTTGACGTTCATTTCCGCCACTTAAGCGAGGCGGAGATTGATAATTACGTGCGTAAAGAACATCCCCTGCACTGCGCTGGCAGTTTTAAGAGTGAAGGGTTTGGCATTACGTTATTCGAGCGTTTAGAAGGACGTGACCCTAACACACTGGTTGGTTTGCCGCTTATCGCACTCTGTCAGATGTTACGTCGGGAAGGGAAAAACCCACTGATGGGGTAGTTGTTTGCGCCGGATGCGGTTACGTCGCATCCGGCAATCGGTTCTGGCAGCCTGATGCAGTATCAGGCCTACCGCCCATTATATCTGGCTTATATGCTTGTATTAACGCGCGTTACGCAGCTTTTGCAAACACCGCTTCAAACCTTCATCCATCGGCGCTTCGATACGCATCACCTCACCCGTTCCCGGATGGGTAAACTTCAACGCTGCCGCATGCAGGAACAAACGTCTCAGCCCCGTTCCGGTCTCAGTGAGCTGTTGATCAAACTCACGATCGCCGTAACGATCATCAAACGCAATCGGATGACCAGCGTATTGAGTATGCACACGGATCTGGTGCGTACGTCCGGTAACCGGACTGCAACGAACCAGCGTGGCAAACGCATAGCGTTCTTCCACTTTGAAGCGAGTTTCTGACGGTTTACCTTCCTGGCTCACGCGCACAATACGTTCACCGCTTTGCAGAATATTCTTCAGCAGCGGAGCCTGGACACTCTTCACGTGTGACTGCCACTGACCGCGCACTAGCGCCAGATAATCTTTTTGCATCCCTTTTTCACGTAATTGCTCATGCAGAGAACGTAACGCCGAACGTTTTTTCGCTACCAGCAATACACCTGAAGTGTCCCGGTCGAGTCGATGCACCAGTTCAAGGAATCGCGCTTCCGGGCGCAACGCCCTCAGCCCTTCAATAACGCCGAAACTTAAACCACTGCCGCCATGCACCGCCGTACCTGAGGGTTTATTCAGCACCAGGATATGATCATCTTCATATAAGATGACGTCCGCCAGCGCCGCCACTTTTTGCAGATGCGGCGAAACGGCCTCTTCTTCCCGTTCAGCAACGCGAACCGGCGGAATACGCACTTCATCACCGGCTTCGAGTTTATATTCAGGCTTAATACGTTTTTTGTTCACCCGCACTTCGCCTTTACGCAAAATACGGTAAATCATACTTTTTGGTACGCCTTTCAATTGGGTGCGCAAAAAGTTGTCGATACGTTGCCCCGCTTCATCAGCGGTAATAGCAACGATTTTTACGGATGGAGTCTCTGTTTTCATGGTGGGCGATTCTAAATAGCCAACAGGATTCGCGCCACTCATTTTTCTATGCTTATATTTAGTTCTGCACCTTATTACTTCCCAGTGCAATCACTTAATTGATGGTTATTAAACCAATCGCCAGTAAGAAGTGAAAAAACTGTGAGTAAGTGGGTGATAAATGGTAAAAGTCATCTTGCTATAACAAGGCTTGCAGTGGAATAATGAGAACGTTTCCGTGTCCAACCTTGTTAAAACAAGAAATTTTACGGAATACCCCATTTTGCCCGACCGATCATCAACGCAGCAATGGCGTAAGACGTATTGATCTTTCAGGCAGTTAGCGGGCTGCGGGTTGCAGTCCTTACCGGTAGATGGAAATATTTCTGGAGAGTAATACCCAGTCTGTTTCTCTGATAATTGCGCTGTTTTTCCGCATGAAAAACGGGCAACCGACACTCTGCGCCTCTTTGAGCTGACGATAACCGTGAGGTTGGCGACGCGACTAGACACGAGGCCATCGGTTCACACCCGGAAAGGCGTTACTTTGCCCGCAGCTTAGTCGTCAATGTAAGAATAATGAGTAAGTTACGATGAAAAGAATGTTAATCAACGCAACTCAGCAGGAAGAGTTGCGCGTTGCCCTTGTAGATGGGCAGCGTCTGTATGATCTGGATATCGAAAGTCCAGGGCATGAACAGAAAAAGGCGAACATCTACAAAGGTAAAATCACCCGCATTGAACCGAGTCTGGAAGCTGCTTTTGTTGATTACGGCGCTGAACGTCACGGTTTCCTCCCACTAAAAGAAATTGCCCGCGAATATTTCCCTGCTAATTACAGTGCTCATGGCCGTCCTAACATTAAAGATGTGTTACGCGAAGGTCAGGAAGTCATTGTTCAGATCGATAAAGAAGAGCGCGGCAACAAAGGCGCGGCATTAACCACTTTTATCAGCCTGGCGGGTAGCTATCTGGTTCTGATGCCGAACAACCCGCGCGCGGGTGGCATTTCTCGCCGTATCGAAGGCGACGACCGTACCGAGTTAAAAGAAGCACTGGCGAGCCTTGAACTGCCGGAAGGCATGGGGCTTATCGTGCGCACCGCTGGCGTCGGCAAATCTGCTGAGGCGCTGCAATGGGATTTAAGCTTCCGCCTGAAACACTGGGAAGCCATCAAAAAAGCCGCTGAAAGCCGCCCTGCTCCGTTCCTGATCCATCAGGAGAGCAATGTTATCGTTCGCGCATTCCGCGATTACTTACGCCAGGACATCGGCGAAATCCTTATCGACAATCCGAAAGTACTCGAACTGGCGCGTCAGCATATCGCCGCGTTGGGTCGCCCGGATTTCAGCAGCAAAATCAAACTGTACACGGGTGAAATTCCCCTGTTCAGCCACTACCAGATCGAATCGCAGATCGAGTCCGCCTTCCAGCGTGAAGTCCGTCTGCCGTCTGGTGGCTCCATTGTTATCGACAGCACCGAAGCGTTAACCGCCATCGACATCAACTCCGCGCGTGCAACTCGCGGCGGCGATATCGAAGAAACTGCATTTAACACTAACCTGGAAGCAGCCGATGAGATTGCTCGTCAGCTACGCCTGCGTGACCTCGGCGGTCTGATTGTTATCGACTTCATCGACATGACGCCTGTACGCCATCAGCGCGCGGTGGAAAACCGTCTGCGTGAAGCGGTACGTCAAGATCGTGCGCGTATTCAAATCAGCCATATTTCTCGCTTTGGCCTGCTCGAGATGTCCCGTCAGCGCCTGAGCCCGTCGCTGGGTGAATCCAGCCATCACGTCTGCCCGCGTTGCTCCGGTACTGGCACCGTGCGTGATAATGAATCCCTGTCGCTCTCTATTCTGCGTTTGATTGAAGAAGAAGCCCTGAAAGAGAACACCCAGGAAGTCCACGCCATTGTTCCTGTCCCTATTGCCTCTTATCTGCTGAACGAAAAACGTTCTGCGGTAAATGCAATTGAAACCCGTCAGGACGGCGTGCGCTGTGTGATTGTACCAAACGATCAGATGGAAACCCCGCACTACCACGTACTGCGCGTGCGTAAAGGGGAAGAGACGCCGACCTTAAGCTACATGCTGCCGAAGCTGCATGAAGAAGCAATGGCGCTGCCGTCAGAAGAAGAGTTTGCGGAGCGTAAACGTCCGGAACAACCTGCACTGGCGACTTTTGCCATGCCGGATGTGCCACCAGCTCCAGCCCCGGCAGAACCTGTAACGCCTGCGGCAGCCACAGCGCCTAAAGCCGCGCCGACAACACCTGCTGCTCCTGCACAACCAGGCCTGTTAAGCCGTCTCTTCAGCGCCCTGAAATCGCTGTTCAGCGGTGGTGAAGAAACCAAACCAACCGAGCAACCTGCACCAAAAGCAGAAACGAAACCGGAACGTCAACAGGATCGCCGTAAGCCTCGTCAGAACAATCGCCGTGACCGTAATGAGCGCCGCGACACGCGTAGCGAACGTACAGAGGGTAGCGATAATCGCGAAGAAAACCGTCGTAATCGTCGCCAGTCACAGCAGCAAACTGCCGAGACGCGTGAGAGCCGTCAGCAGGCTGATGTAACAGAAAAAGCGCGTACCACCGACGAGCAGCAAACACCGCGTCGTGAGCGTAGTCGTCGCCGTAACGATGATAAACGTCAGGTACAACAAGAAGCGAAGGCACTGAATGTTGAGGAGCAATCTGTTCAGGAAACTGAACAGGAGGAGCGTGTACGTCCGGTTCAACCGCGTCGTAAACAGCGCCAGCTAAATCAAAAAGTGCGTTACGAGCAAAGCGTTGCGGAAGAAGTGGTAGCCGCTCCGGTGGTTGAAGAAACCGTCGCCGCCGAACCTGTTATGCAGGAAGCGTCTGCCCAACGTACTGAACTGGTGAAAGTACCATTGCCAGTCGTTGCACAAACTGCGCCGGAACAACAAGAAGAGAACAATGTCGATAACCGTGACAACGGCGGTATGCCGCGTCGTTCTCGTCGCTCGCCTCGCCATCTGCGCGTGAGTGGTCAGCGTCGTCGTCGCTATCGTGACGAGCGTTATCCGGTTCAGTCACCAATGCCGTTAACCGTAGCGTGTGCGTCTCCGGAACTGGCCTCTGGCAAAGTCTGGATCCGCTATCCGGTTGTACGTCCGCAAGATGTACAGGTTGAAGAGCAACGCGAACAGGAAGAAGTACAGATGCAGCCGATGGTGACTGAAGTCCCTGTCGCCGCCGCTGTCGAACCTGTCGTTGCCGCGCCGGTTATTGAAGAAGTGACCGAAACTATAGAAGCACCGGTTCCGGTTGCACAAGCGCAACCGGAAGTGGTTGAAACGACGCATCCTGAAGTGATTGCCGCAGCGGTAACTGAACAGCCACAGGTGATTGCCGGGGCTGATGTTGCTGTAGCGCAGGACGTTGCAGAACACGCGGAACCGGTAGTTGAACCGCAGGAAGAGACGGCAGATATTGAAGAAGTTGCCGAAACTGCCGAGGTTGTAGTTGCCGAACCTGAAGTTGTCGCTCAACCTGCCGCACCTGTGGTCGCTGAAGTCGCAGCAGAAGTTGAAACGGTAGCCGCTGTTGAACCTGAGATTACCGTTGAGCATAACCACGCTACCGCACCGATGACACGCGCTCCGGCACCGGAATATGTTCCGGAAGCACCGCGTCACAGTGACTGGCAGCGCCCTACTTTTGCCTTCGAAGGTAAAGGTGCCGCAGGTGGTCATACGGCAACGCATCATGCCTCTGCCGCTCCTGCGCGTCCGCAACCTGTTGAGTAATCATTAGCTCAAAGTAATCAAGCCCTGGCAACCGCCGGGGCTTTTTATTTCATCTTTGAATCAACATATTCAAATTCATCAAATGGCATTCTTGCTAGCCAACTACTCAAATCAGGCAAAAAAAATGCCCGCCCCGGCGATCCCAGAGCAGGCAGACAAAACATACCCAGTTTCATGATATGTTTGAAAAAGTGCTTATTTGTTGAGCTGGAAAAGCGATAACCCCTGCATATCAGTAAACGCTTTGTACGACGCCTGCAATGCTGTTTGCTGCATGATGTAAGACGAAATAGTCGCATTCCAGTCCACATCAACCAAATCACTCATCTGCTGCGTTTGGCCCAGAGCGCGATCGCTACCTAAAGAATCCAGCGACTCCAGCTCGTTCAGCTGCGTACCTAATTCCGCGCGTACGGTGAGCACATTATTCAGCGAGTTTTTCAGGCCACGGTTGGTTTTATCTAACGCCGCAGCGGAGGTTTCTTGATCCGCTTCACTATCCGCAACCGGTGTTTTAAGCGCAGCGATGGCGCTATCCAGCATGGCAAAAAGATTGGTTTCAGAATCGCTACCGTCTGGTTCCGCTACTGCATTACTGGTAATGCTATTAAAAATTTTGTCGCCGGTATGCCCTATCACCATCGAACGCGAAGCATCTACCTGTTGCTTAATACTTTCTGTTCCGCCGACATATTTACCTTTCTCTTCGCTAAACGGCGCGGTTTCTGTTTTATAACCCGCAAAAATGTAGCGCCCGTTACCGTCAGTGGTATTCGCCAGATTCAACAACTGGTCACGGAGCCCCTGAATATCCGTTGCCAGCGATGCCCGGTCATCGTCACTCAAGGTGCCGTTGCTGGCATAGACAATTTTCTCCTGAGCATTCTGGATAGCAGTGGTCACCTGGCTAAGCACACTCTCTTCCAGTGACACTTTTTGAGTCGCGAAAGTACGCGCCAGCGTGTACTGGCTGTTTTGCGCCTGCGCTTGTGAGAGCACTACGGCTTGTGATGCAGCAATGGGATCATCTGAAGGGTTAACGACTCGCTTACCCGTCGACATCTGTTCGCCGTACTTCATCCATTCCGCCTGAGAACTGGTGATACCGCGCATGTTCTGCTGGTACATCATTTGAGTACTGAAACGCATTTTTTCTCTCCCTTAGCGAATGTTAATCAGCGCATCAAAAATGGCGTTCGCCGTCTGCAAAACCTGCGCATTCGCCAGGTAATACTGCTGAAAGCGTTGCAGGTTGCCGTACTCTTCGTCGAGGTTGACGCCGGAAATAGATTGCTGCTGATTAGAAAGTTGCGTTACCACATTACCTTGCGTGGTACTGCTAGTTTTCAACGTAGCGGTTTTATTACCGATGTCGCTGACCAACGAGGCATAGGCGTCGTTAAAGGATTTCGCCCCGCCCACCGTTTTACCGTTGCTTTGCAAATCCAGCAGTGCCTGACCATTGCGGTTGTCGCTCTCACCAGCCGTTTTATCACTCGCCATGGCGATTTCTGCTTCGTCGGTGATTAAAACATCCATATTGACGATGGCATCGCTTACCGGTTTCAGCGTAAAGCTGTCGTTAGCGACTGGTGTGCCAGTAAACGTCAACTCCAGACCATCAAACGTGACTTTACCGTCAGCATCCGGCGTCACCGGAAAAGTGGTATTGCTGGCAAGGCGGGTGACCTGCCACTGATCGTTGCTAAAGGAGATTTTGTAATCTGTCGCCAGCACGGCAGAGCCATCGGTCACGGTGGCGCTAATCGCGCTGTTACCCTGGTTTTTAGTATTCTCCAGTACAGCCGGCTTACCGATGGCAAAGAAATCCTGCCCTTCCTTACCATTGGCATCAAATCCCTTGTTATGTTGGGTATTGAAAGCCTCGGCAAATGCCAGCGCCAGTTGCCCGAGCGTATTGCGCGTCTGGTCAAGATCCTGAGAACGGAATGTCAGAATGCCGCCCAGCGACCCGGTATTCAGCAACTTCTCCGGGATCTCAATATTGCCTGCTGTCCCATCAACATAAGCGACAGTGGTACGAGAAGGATCGGCGCTGGACGGTACTGCCGCCAGCTGGCGCGCCGTACTACCTTGTACCAGCGAGTAACCATTGGCCATCGTGATGTTATAAGTGCCGCCATCCTGAACGCTGACTTCTACACCAACAATCTGGTTTAATTCACTCACCAGTTGATCGCGTTGATCCAGGAGATTGTTGGGTGACGCCCCTGCCCCCACACCTGTCAGGCGTGAAATTTGATCGTTCAGGCTGGCGATTTGTTTAGCGAAATTGTTGATCTGGTCAACGCTGGCACCTATCGCAATATTGACCTGTTTGTCCTGGTCGCGCAGATACTGATCGGTGGTTTTAAACTGATTCACCAGCCCTTCTGATTTACCAATCAGCGCCTGACGTGCTGCTGGATCTTCCGCGTTACTGACCAGCGTTTGCAGACTGGTGAAGAAGTCCTGCATCTGTGTTGCCAGCGACGTGGTGCTACCAGAGAGCATATTGTCGATTTTCGACATCTGTTCATAGCGGGAAGTCAGGCCGCTACTCTGGGTCTGCGCCGCACGTAACTGGTTGGTAATAAAGGCGTCGTACTCACGCTGTACGCCGGAAACGTAGACGCCATTGCCAACCCAGCCGCCTGCCCCCAGAGTGCTATTGGCCTGCGCCATAATGGTCGTTTGACGAGTATATCCGGCAACGTTATAGCTGGAAATATTATTACTCGCCGTATTTAACGCCGCCTGAGCCGCGTTAAGTCCGCTCATGGCGTTATTGATCAAGCTGGACATGGAGGTTCCTTATAAGCTTTCAATTACAGAGC
The DNA here is from genome assembly GCF_005280595.1 of Escherichia sp. MR. Taxonomy (NCBI): domain Bacteria; kingdom Pseudomonadati; phylum Pseudomonadota; class Gammaproteobacteria; order Enterobacterales; family Enterobacteriaceae; genus Escherichia; species Escherichia sp. MR. The sequence continues at coordinate 16,098 of NZ_SZVK01000001.1, forward strand.
ATTATCGGCAGCGACCCGCCGGACTTGAGTTGTTCAGAACAGATTATCGATACTGATGTTGTAGGTCTTACTCACCTTGTCGCTTACCGATTTCATCTGTTGAATCATATTGGTGAGTTTGCGGGCATAATGAGGATCGGTAGCATAGCCCGCGTCCTGTAATGCCTGCGCGCCCTGCTCGGCGCTTGTGGCGGTCGTCACGGCAGCGTAACGCGGATTACGCGTTAACAGTCCTACATAATCCGACAATGCTTCAAGATAAGAGCTGTAGACCCGAAACTTCGCCTTCACTTTCCTCACTTCGCCGTTTTCATATTCGGTAGTGGTAATTTCAGTCACCGCCCCTTTCCAGTTGGCAGAGGCTTTGACGCCAAACAGGTTATAGCTTGGTTCACCATTTTCACGACGAATTTGCCGTTGACCCCAGCCTGATTCCAGCGCGGCCTGGGCAAGGATCAGATGATGTGGCACACCGCTTTGCTGGCTTGCCAGTTGGGCGGGCAATGAGAGTTGGGCGAGGAATGCTTTACTGTCACCTGGCAGCGAATCATCGTAGTTACGTGGCACGGCTTTTTGCACAAGCTGCGTGAGTGTCTGATTTTGATAACGCACCACGGTTTCGAGCGGGAATTTCATCGGTGCCGTTGGCGTCGCTTCATCTGGCAGTGGTTGTTCTGGCGTCATCTGTTTTACCATCATCTCCGCCAGTCCCAGACCTTTGCCCGCCGTCATCTGTTGGGCAATCTGCTGGTCATACATACTGGTGTAGAGGCGAGTGTGCTCACTACTGAACAGGCCATCTTTCGGTAGGGCTTCACGCATACTTTTCAGCATCATCTGCACGAACATCCCTTCCACCTGGCGGGCAACCGGACGAATATTTGCCGCCGGATCTTCGCCCGCTTTCGCTTTCAGATCGTTAAGCGATTGCGCATCCCAGGCGGCACTTGCCAGTAGTTTGCTGTCGCTAATCATCAGATGATTTCCAGTTTTGCCCGCAGACATCCCGCGCTTTGCATTGATTGCAGTATGGACATCAGATCCATCGGCGTAGCGCCCAGCGCATTGAGCGCGCGCACCACGTTATTGAGGCTGGCACTAGAACGTACGCTTTGCAGCGAACCGCCGCTCTGGCGTAAGTCGATCTGGGTTTGTGGCGTGACAACGGTCTGCCCGCCACCAAACGGTGTGTCTGGTTGACTCACGTTAACCTGACGATTTACCGTAACCGAGAGATTCCCCTGTGCTACCGCGCAACTGTCCAGCGTCACTTCACGATTCATCACCACTGAACCAGTACGCGAGTTAATAATCACTTTGGCGTCCTGCGGGGTGACATTAACCTGCATATTCTGGATATCAGCAAGGAAACGCACCTGGGAACTGTTGCCACTCGGCACGCGTACCTGAATAGTCCGCGCATCTAACGCCGTCGCGTTACCGTATCCACGTGTGCGGTTGATGGTATCGGCAATTTCCTGCGCCATGGTGAAATCTTCCTCATTTAGCTGCAAATTGAGGGTATTGCCAGCGCCAAACTGGCTGGGCAATTCACGCTCAATAATCGCACCATTAGTGATCCGTCCACCGTTCAGTTGGTTAACCTGGACACTGCTGCCCCCCGCTGATGCGCCCGCGCCGCCAACCAGAATGTTGCCCTGCGCCAGCGCATACACTTGGCTATCAACGCCCTTAAGCGGTGTCATCAACAACGTGCCGCCACGCAAACTTTTGGCATTCCCCATAGAAGAAACCACCACGTCGATGGTTTGCCCCTGGCGACCAAATGGCGGAAGCGACGCCGTCACCATTACCGCAGCCACGTTTTTGAGTTGCATATTGGTGCCAGTCGGAACGGTAATTCCCAATTGCGAGAGCATGTTATTAAGCGTTTGAGTGGTAAACGGCGTCTGGGTCGTCTGGTCGCCTGTACCATCCAGGCCAACGACCAGCCCATAACCGATCAGCGAGTTTTGCCGTACGCCCTGAACGCTGGTGAGATCGCGAATACGGTCGGCCTGCGCCACCGTCGCAACCAGCAAAAGAATGAACGCAGAGAGAAATTTAATCACTACAGCCTCACTTACATTGGCGACAGGTTAAGGAAGAAACGCTGTAACCAGCCCATATTTTGCGCTTCGTTAATGTAACCGTTACCCACGTACTCAATACGTGCATCCGCCACCTGAGTAGACGGTACGGTATTGCTGCCGCTGATGGTGCGTGGATTGACCACACCGGAGAAGCGAATAAACTCAGTGCCCTGATTAATGGCGATCTGTTTTTCGCCCACCACATGCAGGTTACCGTTGACCAGCACCTGATCGACCGTCACTGTTAATGTGCCGCTAAAGGTATTGCTGGCATTAGCACCGCCTTTACCGTTGAAACTATTGCCACCAGAGGCATCGACATCGGCGCGGGCGTTACCAAACAGCCCCTGCAAATAGCGCGGCACAGTATCAAAGCCAAAATTAGTTTTACCGTCACGGCTGGCATTCGCAGAGGAACTCTTGCTGGCGCTGACGTTCTCCTGCAACACAATGGTCAGCGTGTCACCAATATTGCGCGGTCGGCGATCTTCAAACAGCGGTTGATAGCCATAGTTAATCGGCTGGGCAGACTGAAAAATTGAACCGTTGGCAACGGGCGTCGGGCCGGGAACCGGCTGTGCACTGGTCGCCCCCTGCACCAGCGGCGTGGAGGGTATCCAGGCACAGCCGGATAGTGAAAGCACCAACAAGCTGGAAATGGCGTAAGTATGCACAGCGTTTTTTTGCATGGCTATCATCTTCAAAATCAGTAAACCGGTGAGAGTCCCCACCGGTATGCCTTAGAGTTGCGTCAGTTTTTGCAGCATTTGATCGGTAGTGGATACCGCTTTACTGTTGATTTCGTAGGCGCGCTGTACCTGGATCATGTTGACCAGTTCTTCCGCCACGTTGACGTTAGATGTTTCAACATACCCTTGATACAACAGTCCTGCACCATTCAGGCCCGGCGTGCTTTCATTCGGTGCACCGGAGGATTGCGTTTCGGTGTAGAGGTTTTCACCAATACTCTCCAGCCCGGTGTCGTTCATAAAGGTAGTGAGATTGAGTTGTCCAACCTGAACCGGCGCCGCCTGACCTTGCTGGGTAACGCTTACCACGCCATCACGACCAATGGTGATACTTAACGCATTCGCCGGAATGGTGATTGCTGGCTGCACCTGAAAGCCACCGGCCGTCACCAGTTGCCCGTTCTGATCCACCTGGAAAGAGCCGTCACGGGTATAGGCTGATGAGCCATCTGGCAACATCACCTGGAAAAAGCCCTGCCCTTTAATCGCGACATCTTTGCTGTTGTTGGTCTGCGACAGGTTGCCCTGGCTATGTAAGCGTTCAGTGGCGACCGGGCGTACCCCCGTGCCGATTTGTAATCCGGAGGGTAAGGTGGTTTGTTCGGAAGACTGTGCCCCCGGCTGGCGAATGGTTTGATAAAGCAGATCTTCAAACACCGCCCGCTGGCGCTTAAAACCGTTGGTGCTGACGTTTGCCAGGTTGTTGGCAATAACGTCCATATTGGTTTGCTGGGCGTCGAGACCCGTTTTGGCGATCCATAATGAACTGATCATAAAATATCCTGTGGTGGATTGCTGACAAGCAGAGCAAAAGCACGCGGCGGTGCGAATTTCCCCTCACCCTAACCCTCTCCCCAAAGGGGCGAGGGGATAGTCCGCGCGCTTTTATTGCAATGTCATCAATCGTTGAATTAACTCATCGACAGCAGTTGATTGGCACGCCCCGCGTTATCATCGACGCTGCTGATCACCTTCATCTGCATTTCAAAACGCCGCGCGCTGGCAATCATGTCGCTCATTGCCGCAACGGCATTGACGTTACTGCCTTCCAGAACGCCCGACATCACACGCAACGTCGGGTCAGCCTGCAGCACCGTGCCACGCGTTGCCTGGCTTTCCGCATTTAAACGAAAAATACCGTCATCACCACGCTGTACTTCACTGCCCGAGGCTTTCACCAGTTTCAGACGCCCCACTGGCGCGACGGTATTTGCCGGATCGCCGGGATTCCGCGCCGAAATCGTGCCATCGGCGGCAATCGTGATTTCTGCCCCTTCCGGTACAGCAATCGGTCCCGCCTCGCCAATCACCGGATGCCCCTGAATCGTCAGTTGCCCGGTGGGATCAACCTGGATGCTGCCGTTACGCGTATACCCTTCGCTACCGTCAATAGTCTGCACGGCCAGCCAGCCGTCCTGCTGTAATGCGACGTCCAGCGGGCGCGAGGTGTAATCCATCTTGCCGGGAGTCATGTCTGCACCCGGCGTTGACGCCGTTACCAGCGTGCGCGTGGGCAGAGAAAGCCCTTCCACCGGCACCGCACGTAAGGCGTTTAACTGCGCGCGAAAACCCGGTGTCGAGGCATTTGCCAGATTACTGGCGGTCACCGCCTGCTGATTCAGCGTCTGGCTGGCGGCGCCCATTGCGGTATAGATTGCGTGATCCATTGAGCTATTCCGTCAGCAATTAGCGTAAGTTAACCAGCGTGTTAAGGATCTGATCCTGGGTTTTGATGGTCTGAGCATTGGACTGATAGTTACGCTGGGCGACAATCATATTGACCAGTTCTTTGCTGAGATCGACGTTGGACGCTTCCAGCGCGCCGTTGGTCAGACTGCCAAAATTACCCGTTCCGGCAGTCCCCAGCAGCGCCACGCCAGAAGATTGCGTCGCAGACCAGACGTTATCGCCTTCGGAAGCCAGCCCTTCGTTGTTAGCGAAGTTTGCCAGCACAATCTGCCCCAGCAACTGGGTTTGTTCGTTGGAATAGTTACCGACTACCGTGCCGTCATCGTTGATTTGATAGCTCACCAAATCGCCAGGTTTGTAGCCATCCTGCGTGGTTGCCACAATGTTGTTTGCGCCGGTGTTTTGCTGCATAGAATTGAGGAAACTTAACGAGAATGAGGCAGGATCTGCGCCATTGATTGCGCCGGTGGTAATGTTCGCTGTCCCCCCCGAAGTCAATATGCCATTGGCATTAAACGCTAGCGTCGTTGCGTGGTTCGCTGTGCCTGTTGGATCACTGCTGTCCTGGGTGTAAACATCCCAGTTATTATCCCCGGTCTTCACAAAGTAGACGCTCATGTCATGAGCATTCCCCTGACTATCGAAAACAGTCACCGAGCCTTTTTTGTTATAGCTATCCGCATTACTGGCATCAAAGGTAGTCACCGACGGAAGCGGATCACTGGAGTTCAGGTTGATCTGCATCGACGCCGTGGTGGTGGTTTTTGCCGCCATCAGGGTATTTGGAATCGAAATATTGGTCGGATTCGCCCCTTGCTGAATGGTCGGCGGCGTGCCGGTTGCCGGATAACCCGTCAACTGTAAACCTTGCATATTCACCAGGTTGCGGTTTTCATCGAGTTTGAATTGCCCGTTACGGCTATAAAACACCGAGCCGTTGCTGTCTACCAGGCGAAAAAAACCGTTCTGGCTGATAGCAACGTCAAGACCACGTCCGGTATTGGTGGTCGTGCCATCGGTAAAATCCTGGGTGATGCCAGCAACTTTTACTCCCAGTCCCACTTTAGAACCCGCGAACATATCAGCAAATGAAGCCGTGCCGGATTTAAAGCCATAGGTGGCGGAGTTGGCGATATTGTTGCCAATGACATCGAGGTTGGTGGCGGCAGCGTTTAATCCGCTTACCGCTTGAGAAAAGGCCATGACTGACTCCTGAAATGTGAAGGCTTAGATTATCTGCCGTACTTCGTCGAGCGTGGTGGTGCCGTAAGTACCAAGATCCAGCGTATTCCCGTTGTTGCCGCGAATCACGCCCTGTACCAGAGCAAACTGTAGCGGTTGAGCCACTAACTGCGTACCACCATTACTGGCGCTAATCGCCACGTTATAAGAACCATTTGGAGCGGTTGTGCCATCAGTTAACGTACCGTCCCAGGTGAAACTGTGGACGCCGGCGGTCAGTTCACCGATATCAATAGTGCGCACAACCGCGCCGTTTTTATCAGTGATAGTGGCAGTGACTTTGTCTGCCGCCTGTTGCAGTTCAACACCGAACGGTGTGGTCGTGGTTACCGCTCCTTCTTCACTGCCGGTTCCGGCAAGAATAGTGGTGCCGGGGATCATCACACCGTGACCAATCAGGTTACTGGCCTGTAGCGACTGACTGTTGTCTATCTGCCCGGAAATCGAACCGAGCGTAGTATTGAGTTTTTCAATCCCACTGACCGTGCTGATTTGCGCCAGTTGCGACGTCAGCTCGTTGTTTTCCATTGGATTGGTCGGGTCCTGGTTTTTTAGTTGTGCCACCAGCAAGGTCAGAAAACTGCTTTGTAAATCTGCGGCGTTACTGCCCGTGATCGAACTACTGCTGGTAGTGCTGACGCCGGTATTTGTCGGATCGGTGGTGGTTACCGCAATGGACATGGCTTTCTCCTTTATTGACCGAGCGTGAGGGTTTTCAGCATCATGCTTTTCACCGTGTTAAGCACTTCCACGTTGGCCTGATAGCTGCGCGACGCCGACATGGTGTTAACCATCTCCCCGACAACATCAACGTTTGGCATTTTCACGTAGCCCTTCGCGTCCGCCAGCGGATTACCCGGCTCATAAACCAGTTTGTCCGGAGCCTGACTTTCAATAACATCGGCAACCTTTACGCCGCCTGTAGCAGCGCCTGGCGCGGCGTTCACCTGGAACACCACCTGTTTTGCCCGATAAGGTTGTCCGTCTGGGCCAGTCACACTGTCGGCATTAGCCAGATTACTGGCCGCCACGTTCAGACGCTGGGACTGAGCAGTTAACGCCGATCCGGCGATATCAAAAATATTCAGCAGTGCCATCCGTTAATTTCCGCTCTGTAAAACGTTCATCATGCCTTTGATTTGCCCGCTCAACGCACTAAGGCTCATCTGGTATTGCAGGCTGTTATCGGCAAACTGGGTACGTTCGCGATCCATATCGACGGTATTGCCGTCCAGCGAAGGCTGATCCGGAATACGGTATTGCAGTTCTGTGGAAGGAGGCGTCAGCGCCTGCGCCGGAATGTGTTGCGTTGAGGTCATGGTCAGCGCAACCACGCTGGTTTCATCTCGTCCACGCTGCATCACTTTTTTAAGTTCACTGGCAAAATCTATATCGCGCGCCTGATAACCAGGGGTATCAGCATTGGCGATATTTGCTGCCAGCACTTCCTGACGCTGGGCGCGCAGATTGAGCGCCTCTTGTTGAAAACGTAAGGCGGCGTCGAGCTTATCGAGCATATCTCCTCCGCAGGTATCAAAATTCTGCCGTCAGCTTAAAGGCTTTACGCGCGCGTTATCGGCGGAATAAACGCAAAATGGGTCGCTATTTATGCCGTTGATGGTCACAGCGCGCGGGTACAATTTGGCCTGTAGAAATGGCTGGAGGTGAAAATGCTGGCAATGAAGCGTTGTATGGCGATCATCGCGATACTGTTCAGTCCGCTGAGTGCGGCTGGCGATCTCACATCACAATTGCAAACCTTTTTTGCCGCACAACTGGCAGGACTGAGTGATGAAGTCCGTGTCTCTGTTCGTACTGCGCCCCATTTACTGCCTCCGTGTGAACAGCCATTGCTGTCGATGACCAGCAATTCCCGCCTGTGGGGCAATGTGAATGTGCTGGCGCGCTGCGGCAACAACAAACGATATTTGCAGGTTAATGTGCAGGCCACGGGAAATTATGTGGTTGCTGCGATGCCCGTTGTGCGTGGGGGAAAACTGGAATCTGGCAGTGTCAAACTAAAACGCGGACGGCTGGATACCTTACCGCCGCGTACTGTGCTGGATGTCAATCAACTTGTTGATGCCGTCAGCCTGCGCGATCTGGCGCCCGAACAGCCTGTACAGCTAACCATGCTGCGCCAGGCCTGGCGAGTCAAAGCCGGTCAACGCGTCAATGTGATTGCCAGCGGGGAGGGATTCAGCGCCAATGCTGAAGGTCAGGCACTGAACAATGCCGCCGTCGCGCAAAATGCTCGTGTCCGCATGGTGTCGGGTCAGGTGGTCAGTGGCGTGGTGGATGCTGATGGGAATATTCTTATAAACCTGTAAGCTGTTAAAGATTGACCGACTATTGCCGATAAATAAGCAACAAATGATAAAAGCGCCCTCAATGAGGAATAAACCATGAGTATTGACCGCACTTCACCTCTGAAGCCCGTAAGCACCGTTCAGCCACGCGAAAACACTGACGCGCCGGTAGCCAATACCCGCTCGACTAAAACGACCGCAGCCACCAGCACCAACGTCACGTTAAGCGATGCGCAGGCAAAATTGATGCAGCCAGGCAGCAGTGATATCAATCTTGAACGCGTAGAAGCGTTGAGACAGGCGATTCGTAACGGTGAGCTAAAAATGGATATCGGCAAAATTGCCGACGCGCTGATCAGCGAAGTACAACAAGACTTACTGAGTAAATAGGCTTATGACGCGTCTTGCAGAGATCCTCGACCAGATGTCCGCAGTGCTTAACGAGCTTAAAATAGTGATGGATCAAGAGCAACAATATCTCTCTATGGGGCAGATCAACGGCAGCCAGTTGCAATGGACTACAGAACAAAAAAGCTCACTGCTGGCAACGCTGGATTACCTTGAGCAGTTACGTCGGCAAACACTGGATACTGTAAACAGCGACGAGATCACACAGCGATGGCAGGAAATTACCGTGAAAACGCAGCAACTGCGCCAGTTAAATCAACATAACGGCTGGCTTCTGGAAGGACAGATTGAGCGCAATCAACAGGCGCTGGAGATGCTGAAACCGCATCAGGAACCGACGCTGTACGGGGCTAACGGTCAAACCTCAACGTCCCATCGCGGCAGTAAAAAGATATCTATCTGAAGATTTTCTCCGGCCTGCAATGCAGGCCGGAACGCATTATTACACCGTCCGACGGGCAAACTCTTTAACTTTGAAGCCCAGCACCGCCAGCGCGGCAAAGTATGCCGCGATCCCCGCAACAACAACCGCCATCAAGCGTAGTAAACGCCAGGGCATAGTGCCCAATGACCACTCTGGCATGATGTGTAACATACCTAACAGCACGCCTGACATCACCAATACGGCTACCAACAAACGCAACAGAAACGCAGTCCAGCCGGGCTGCGGGGTGAAGATTTTCTGCTTACGCAACTGCCAGTACAGCAGCGAAGCATTCAGGCAAGCCGCCAGACCAATGGAAAGCGACAATCCGGCATGTTTCAACGGGCCGATAAACGCCAGGTTCATCAATTGCGTCAGGATCAGCGTGACGATGGCTATTTTTACCGGTGTTTTAATGTCCTGGCGGGAATAAAAGCCCGGAGCCAGCACTTTCACCACAATCAGGCCAATCAAACCCACCGAGTAAGCAATTAACGCCCGCTGGGTCATCAGCGCATCAAAGGCGGTAAATTTACCGTATTGAAACAGTGAAACGGTCAACGGCCCGGAAAGGATACCCAGCGCCACCGCGCTTGGCAGCGCCAGCAAGAAACAAAGACGCAGCCCCCAGTCCATCAAGCGGTTGTATTCATCGTGATTGCCGCTGGCAAAACTTTTCGACAGCGACGGTAGCAAAATGGTGCCCAGCGCCACGCCCAGTACGCCAGACGGGAACTCCATTAAACGGTCGGCGTAATACATCCAGGACACAGAACCGGATGCCAAAAACGAGGCAAAAATGGTGTTAATGATCAAGGAGATCTGACTGACAGAGACGCCAAGAATCGCCGGTCCCATCTGTTTCACCACGCGCATCGCACCCGCATCGTGGAAGTTAATGCGTGGCAAAACCAACATGCCTATCTTCTTCAGGTGCGGTAGCTGATAAACCAGTTGCAGGATACCGCCCACCGTTACAGCCCACGCCAGCGCCAGCACAGGCGGATTAAAGTACGGCGCGGCAAACAGCGCAAAACCAATCATGCTGATGTTAAGTAACGTCGGGGCAAATGCCGGAATCGAAAAACGGTTCCAGGTATTGAGAATCGCCCCCACCAGCGACGCCAGGGAGATCAGCAAAATATAGGGAAAAGTAATCTGTAATAGCTGGGTAGTCAGGGCAAATTTGTCGGCAGTATCAGCAAAGCCCGGCGCGGTCACCATGATTACCCATGGCGCGGCGAGCATCCCGGCAACCGTCACAACCGCCAGCGCGAGTGTCAGCAGACCAGAAACATAAGAGACAAAGACCCGCGTGGCGTCTTCACCCTGCTTGCTTTTATATTCCGCCAGAATCGGCACAAATGCCTGGGAGAAGGCTCCTTCAGCAAAAATACGGCGCAACAAGTTAGGAAGTTTAAAAGCGACAAAAAAGGCGTCGGTTGCCATCCCTGCGCCAAAGATTCTGGCGACAATTGCGTCACGTGCGAAGCCAAGCACACGCGAAAACATGGTCATCGAGCTGACGGCGGCCAGCGATTTTAATAAATTCATCGGTGTTCTAATCCAGACCCACGGGCAAAACGCCTGCAAGGCAGGCGCTGAAAGAGGCGAATAGTCTACCTGGATTATGGTGAATTGCTACCGCCAGATGTTACAGGGTTTATTCACTCATCGCGTCGCGCCAGATCTTGTCAACGATGCGCTGCGCCAGCACAGCCTGTTCACCGGCGGTTTGCGGAACTGTCTGATTTTGCACGCATTCAATGAAGTGACGTGCGCAACCAACAAATCCACGCTGCTCAAGGGTACTCTGCCAGCCTGGAATCGGTTTATGCACTACCCCCTGCCCGCGCTCCTCACGCCATTCACGCATATCCGTAATGTCGATGAGCGCACCGTCAGTCACGGCCTGCACGGCTTCACGCTGACTTCCGGCACGGCGATGCATACTGGTGGTAATCTGCAAAGAACCCGCAGAAAAATGGTGCTCGGCAAATAGCATTTCGCCAGCGTCGTTAGTCAGTAGCGTGCCGCCATCCAGAGAGGCTTTGCCGCCAGACAACCACAGCGCGGTATCCACCACATGCAGATAATCATCCAGCAACGTGAAATAAAGATCGTGCGGCCCGACACTATTGCTACGATGCTTATCCATTCTTAGCGAGGCCGCCGTAGCGAGTTGCGTTTTTAACTCACAGTAGAGAGGTGCGAAACGGCGGTTAAAACCGACCATCAGGGTGAGTTTTTTCCGTGCTGCCAGTTCCACCAGCCGCTCGGCATCACGCAGATTTTCCGCCAGCGGTTTATCAACACAAACATGCCCCCCCGCATTTAACAGCGCACTGACAACCTCAAAGTGGCTGGCAGTGCTTGAATGTACGAAAACCGCATCGCAACTGGCGGCGAGGCTGGATAACGAATCAGCGTAGGGAATGCGCCAGCTTTCACAAACTGGCAGGGCTTTCTCACGCGTTGGCGACCACGCGCCTTGTAACGTCCAGTCTGATGCTTCCGCCAGCACCGGTAACCACGCTTTTTGCGCGATGCCGCCTAATCCCACTACGCCGATACGTAATTTTTTCACTTTAATCTCCCAGATGGGCCAGCAATGAATCAAGACGCTGTTTCAGTTCTGCCACTTCGATTTCCAGTGCTTCGACACGAGCCTGTAAATCGCCGTCAACCGCGTTCGACGGCTCCGTTAACACCGGCTGATCCTCAACCTCACCGCTGAAAAGATGCATATAACGGCTTTCACGTTTACCCGGTTCACGAGCCAGGCGAACCACAAAAGGCCCGTCTTCACGATTAGCCAGTTGTTCCAGCGTGGACTCCACTTCCGCCATATCGCTAAATTCATACATCCGCGCCGCGCGGCTGCGCAATTCGCCTGGCGTCTGGGCACCGCGTAACAACAAAGTGGTTATCAACGCCACTTCTGCGGCACTCAGTTTCAGATCGCCAAATTCTGAATTACAAAAGCGTTGCTCATATTTGGTGACCCGATTACCAAAACCGCTCACCGTGCGTAAATAATGACGTTTGACCAGATTATCCAGCTGCTCCTGCACCTCGGATTCACTCAGATTCATTACCGGTTCACGGTTCGTTTTCTGATTACAGGCCGTTACTACACCATTTACAGAAAGCGGATATTGCTCCGGCGTTGTCACCTGTTTTTCCAGCAAGCAGCCAATCACGCGGGCTTCCAGTGCAGTAAGTTGATATTTCATGAGATTCTCCTTAGCGGCCGGGCGTCCAGTCTGGGGTGGTTAATGCCGTCAGTACGTGATCGCGCCATTGTCCATCAATCAACAAATAATCTTTCGCATAGCCTTCTTTTTCAAAACCCAGTCGCGCAAGTAAATCACCGCTGCGTTTATTGTGCGGCATATAGTTGGCCATAATGCGATGAATATGTTGGGTGCGCTGCATATAACGAATGGCGGCGGTCAGGGCTTCAAACATTAGCCCTTTGCCCTGCCATTTTTGCCCAATCGAATAACCGAGATAGCAGGCATGAAAAGATCCTCGCACCACATTAGAAAAATTGGCAACGCCAATAATCTCTTTCTCATCCGGGTCGAACAACCCAAAATAGAATGCAGAACCTTGTTTATGAAATTCATTAATCATGCTTAACCTGGCCTGCCAGCCTGAAGGATAGCAGTGGCTTTCGTCGCGCACTGGCTCCCAGGGCTTGAGGAAATGGCGATTCTCTGCGTAATAATCCGCCAGCCGCCAGGCATCACGATCATGCACCAGACGCACGACCAGTCGGTCCGTGGTTAAGCGCACTTTTGGCACGTTACTGCGATAGCCAAACATTCTATACCTACTCCTTCCCGTAACGTCTTTAATACGTTGTAAGTATTACTATACCTGCGCAACCAGAGCCTGTGAAAAGTCCAAAATGCCATTTCCTGCATTATTCACATATTTGATAAAAACTCTCTATCAAAGAGGGCTTTCGATAAAAAAATATTGTCCCGGGAATTGTGGGAAAAGTATTAGCCACCATGCAGAATAGAAAGTGCTCATCTTTTATTTCCCGGGAGGGGAAATGTCGCGCGTGTCGCAGGCGAGGAACCTGGGTAAATATTTCCTGCTCATCGATAATATGCTGGTCGTGCTGGGGTTCTTTGTTGTCTTCCCGCTGATCTCCATCCGCTTCGTTGATCAAATGGGCTGGGCCGCCGTGATGGTCGGTATTGCCCTCGGTCTGCGTCAGTTCATTCAGCAAGGGTTGGGTATTTTTGGCGGCGCAATTGCTGACCGCTTTGGCGCTAAACCAATGATTGTCACCGGTATGCTGATGCGCGCCGCCGGATTCGCCACTATGGGCATCGCCCAGGAGCCCTGGTTACTGTGGTTTTCCTGCCTTCTCTCAGGTCTTGGCGGCACTCTTTTCGATCCGCCGCGTTCGGCGCTGGTGGTCAAATTGATTCGCCCGCAGCAACGTGGGCGCTTTTTCTCGTTGTTGATGATGCAGGACAGTGCCGGTGCGGTCATTGGCGCTTTGTTGGGAAGCTGGCTGTTGCAATATGATTTCCGCCTGGTCTGCGCCACAGGGGCGATTCTATTTGTACTGTGTGCAGCGTTTAATGCCTGGTTGTTACCGGCATGGAAACTCTCTACCGTGCGCACGCCAGTCCGCGAAGGCATGGCTCGCGTGATGCGTGATAAACGTTTTGTCACCTACGTCCTGACGCTGGCGGGCTACTACATGCTTGCCGTTCAGGTGATGTTGATGCTGCCGATTATGGTCAACGACGTCGCCGGAGCGCCCTCTGCCGTTAAATGGATGTATGCCATTGAAGCATGTCTCTCCTTAACCTTGCTCTACCCTATCGCTCGCTGGAGCGAAAGGCGCTTTCGTCTGGAACACCGGTTGATGGCTGGGTTGTTGATAATGTCATTAAGCATGATGCCGGTGGGCATGGTCAGCAGCCTGCAACAACTTTTCACCCTGATTTGTCTGTTTTATATCGGTTCGATCATTGCCGAACCTGCGCGTGAAACCTTAAGCGCCTCGCTGGCGGATGCGCGAGCACGCGGCAGCTATATGGGTTTTAGCCGTCTGGGTCTGGCCATTGGCGGAGCTATTGGCTATATCGGCGGCGGTTGGCTGTTTGATCTGGGAAAGTCGGCACAACAACCAGAGTTACCGTGGATGATGTTGGGCATTATTGGCATAATCACCTTCCTTGCGCTGGGTTGGCAATTTAGCCAGAAACGCGCGGCGCGTCGGTTGCTGGAACGCGACGCCTGAAAACGCGATGCTTTCTGTTACCATTGCTCGCCCTGTCAACCTGACGCGCCTTAACAGCTTGTTATTACCTGCCGCCGCAGAATTCAGTTTTTTCTGCTGGCGAGTTTAACGCTGGTGGCACATGCTGCGTTGTGTCAGGATATTGACGCAGATTTCATGTCGAGGACTACCATGAACAAGTTTTTATTTGCCGCTGCATTGCTCGTCAGCGGCCTGCTCGTTGGCTGTAATCAACTCACCCAGTACACGATTAGCGAACAAGAAATTAACCAGTCACTTGAGAAACATAATAATTTCTCGAAAGATATCGGTTTGCCCGGCGTAGCGGATGCCCATATTGTTCTGACAAACCTGGCCAGCCAAATTGGTCGCGAAGAGCCGAATAAGATAACCTTAACCGGGGATGCAAATCTGGATATGAACTCCCTGTTCGGCAGCCAGAAAGCGACCATGAAACTAAAACTGAAAGCACTGCCGGTTTTCGATAAAGAAAAAGGCGCTATCTTCCTGAAGGAAATGGAAGTGGTCGATGCGACGGTACAACCGGAAAAAATGCAGACAGTCATGCAAACGTTGCTCCCCTATTTGAATCAGGCATTACGCAACTACTTTAACCAGCAACCGGCTTACATTCTGCGCGAAGATGGCAGCAAAGGTGAAGCAATGGCGAAAAAACTGGCGAAAGGCATTGAGGTGAAACCTGGCGAAATTGTCATTCCGTTTACTGATTAAACACGAGGGCGCATTCGCGCCCTTTATTTTTCGTGCAAAGGAAAACGTTTCCGCTTATCCTTTGTGTCCGGCAAAAACATCCCTTCAGCCGGAGCATAGAGATTAATGACTGCACCATCCCAGGTATTAAAGATCCGCCGCCCAGACGACTGGCACCTTCACCTCCGCGATGGCGACATGTTAAAAACTGTCGTGCCGTATACCAGCCAAACCTATGGTCGGGCCATCGTTATGCCCAATCTGGCACCGCCCGTGACGACCGTTGAAGCTGCCGTGGCTTATCGTCAACGTATTCTTGACGCCGTCCCTGCCGGGCACGACTTCATCCCGCTGATGACCTGCTACCTAACTGATTCACTGGATGCAGACGAACTGGAGCGAGGGTTTAACGAAGGCGTGTTCACCGCTGCAAAACTTTACCCAGCAAACGCGACCACCAACTCCAGCCACGGCGTGACGTCGGTTGACGCTATCATGCCCGTACTGGAGCGAATGGAAAAAATGGGTATGCCACTGCTGGTACACGGAGAGGTGACACACGCCGACATCGACATTTTTGACCGTGAAGCGCGCTTTATTGAAACTGTTATGGAGCCGCTACGCCAACGTCTGGCTGGGCTGAAAGTGGTTTTTGAGCACATCACGACGAAAGATGCCGCTGAATATGTTCGTGACGGTAATGAACTGCTGGCTGCTACCATTACACCCCAGCATTTGATGTTTAACCGTAACCATATGCTGGTTGGTGGCATACGTCCGCATCTGTACTGCCTGCCCATTCTCAAACGTAATGTGCATCAACAGGCGCTGCGTGAACTGGTCGCCAGTGGCTTTAGTCGCGTTTTCCTTGGGACTGACTCCGCGCCACATGCGCGTCATCGCAAAGAGAGTAGCTGCGGTTGTGCCGGCTGTTTTAATGCCCCAACGGCGCTGGGCAGTTACGCCACTGTCTTTGAAGAAATGAATGCGTTACAGCACTTTGAAGCATTCTGTTCTTTAAACGGCCCGCAGTTCTATGGTTTGCCAGTCAACGAATCGTTTATTGAACTGGTACGCGAAGAGCAGAAAGTGGCTGAAAGCATCGCTCTGACTGACGACACGTTGGTGCCATTCCTAGCCGGAGAAACAGTACGCTGGACAGTTAAACAATAAAAAACGTAGTTCCCTGTTGTCATTAGGTTATTTTGCCTGTATAAATAACCAGTATATTAAACAGGGGGCTATTATGAGAATTGAAGTCACCATAGCGAAAACTTCTCCATTACCTGCCGGAGCCATTGACGCTCTGGCAGTTGAACTTTCCCGCCGTATTCAATATGCGTTTCCTGATAACGAAGGTCATGTTTCTGTTCGTTATGCCGCAGCTAATAATTTATCGGTTATTGGCGCAACAAAAGAAGATAAACAGCGCATTAGCGAAATTCTGCAAGAAACATGGGAAAGCGCAGATGACTGGTTCGTTAGCGAATAATATGCAGTAATGTTTGTTTTTGCCGGGTCGCTCCGGCTTTTTTATTTTCAGCACAAAATTTCTACACTTCCTCAAAATAATTGCACGATATGCTAAAAAAATATGAATGACATGCTGTTTTATTGTTCATATAAATCTTAAAAACAAAAAAATATCTCTTTCCCCCTTTAAAAATTCTGTGGATACCCTTACTTATTGGTATACTGAAGTTGCTTCAGATAAAAATGCATTGAACCTCGAATAACGTTGTCTAGTAACACGAATTAGGGGGCCATGATGGAAAAAAACAATGAAGTCATTCAGACTCATCCGCTCGTAGGGTGGGACATCAGCACCGTTGATAGCTATGATGCTCTGATGTTGCGTTTGCACTACCAGACCCCAAATAAGTCCGAGCAGGAAGGGACTGAAGTTGGTCAGACACTCTGGTTAACTACTGATGTTGCCAGACAATTTATTTCGATATTAGAAGCAGGAATCGCCAAAATTGAATCTGGTGATTTCCATGTAAATGAGTATCGTCGTCATTAACTTGACATGACCATCCACCCAAAAGGCACCAGATTGGTGCCTTTACTATTTCTGGGTTGTATATCTGCATTCACTTAATTACTCTGCTTAAACCATGAGAGCAGAGAGAAAAAAATGAAATACGATCTCATCATTATTGGCAGCGGTTCCGTAGGCGCTGCAGCCGGGTATTATGCCACTCGGGCCGGTTTGAAAGTGCTGATGACCGACGCCCATATGCCGCCGCACCAACACGGCAGCCACCACGGTGATACACGATTAATTCACCATGCTTATGGTGAAGGTGAAAAGTATGTTCCGTTGGTACTTCGCGCGCAAACCCTGTGGGATGAACTCTCCCGTTACAACGAAGAAGACCCCATTTTTGTGCGCTCTGGCGTCATTAACCTCGGCCCAGCCGACTCCGAATTCCTCGCCAATGTCGCCCACAGCGCGGAACAATGGCAACTCAACGTCGAAAAACTGGATGCGCAAACCATTATGGCTCGCTGGCCTGAAATACGCGTCCCTGACAATTACATCGGCTTGTTTGAGGCTGATTCTGGCTTTCTGCGCAGCGAACTGGCAATTAAAACCTGGATCCAACTGGCGAAGGAAGCTGGCTGTGCCCAACTGTTCAACTGCCCGGTCACCGCAATTCGTCATGACGATGACGGCGTAACTATTGAAACAGCTGACGGCGAGTATCAGGCGAAAAAAGCGATCGTCTGCGCGGGAACCTGGGTAAAAGACCTGCTGCCAGAACTGCCTGTCCAGCCAGTACGCAAAGTGTTCGCCTGGTATCAGGCCGATGGTCGTTATAGCGTGAAAAATAAATTTCCGGCCTTTACCGGAGAACTGCCCAATGGCGATCAGTATTACGGCTTTCCCGCCGAAAATGACGCTCTGAAAATTGGAAAACATAATGGTGGTCAGGTGATTCATTCAGCGGATGAACGCGTTCCGTTTGCTGAAATCGCCAGTGACGGTTCTGAAGCATTTCCCTTCTTACGTAGCATACTGCCAGGCATTGGTTGCTGCCTGTACGGAGCTGCCTGTACCTACGATAATTCGCCTGATGAAGATTTTATTATCGACACCCTGCCCGGCCACGATAATACGCTGTTGATTACCGGCCTGAGTGGACACGGATTTAAATTTGCATCGGTATTAGGGGAAATAGCCACCGATTTTGCGCAAGGTATAAATAGCGATTTTGATTTGACGCCATTCAGACTTTCCCGCTTCAAATAATCATCATCACGGCCTCAAAATGAGGCCGTTTTTACAGGAGTATTTAATGCGTCGGCTGTTGAACTATCTCATCAATAATATTCGCGAGCATCTGATGCTTTATCTTTTTCTGTGGGGATTATTGGCCATTATGGATCTGATCTACGTGATTTATTTTTAACCACGCAGCACTGACATAAATTGACAAAAACTTAATCTCTCTTTCATTTGGTGTGAAAAATTGAATAAGCTATGTCTCTCTTAACTTCATTCCCCAGACATACCTCATCCTGAAACCACTAAACTTATGAAGATTCTTTCATTATTAAATCAAAATTATTGAAATAAAAATAAATATCATTTGAATTGTTATTTTTAAGTTGCAATTCATTCTCCAACGCGCCATTTTCATTCTTTCGCAAATAAGTTTCGGATGCACTGATGTCCCTTACAAATACCCCCAAACGCTATGGTGTTATATCAATGACCTTTCATTGGCTGAGTGCAATCATTATCTACTGCATGTTTGCTTTAGGGCTATGGATGGTAACACTCAGTTATTACGATGGCTGGTATCACAAAGCACCAGAGCTGCATAAAAGCGTCGGTATTCTGCTCATGATGGGGCTGGTTATACGCATTCTGTGGCGTGTTATATCCCCACCACCTGGTCCGTTGCAAAGTTATTCGACCATGACGCGTCTCGGCGCACAAATTGGACATCTCGCGCTATACCTTTTGCTCTTCGCCATTGGCATCAGCAGCTATCTCATCTCGACCGCCGATGGCAAACCAATCAGCGTTTTTGGCTGGTTTGACATCCCCGCGACCCTTGCCGATGCTGGCGCACAGGCTGACTTAGCCGGTGCCCTGCATTTTTGGCTAGCGTGGAGCGTCGTCGTACTGTCCGTTATGCACGGATTTATGGCCCTGAAGCATCATTTCATCGATAAAGACGACACCCTGAAGCGTATGCTGGGAAAATCGTCATCTGACTATGGAGTATAAAATGAAAAAAAGCCTGCTTGGTTTAACCTTCGCTTCCCTGATGTTCTCTGCCGGTTCAGCTGTCGCCGCCGATTACAAAATTGACAAAGAAGGTCAGCACGCCTTTGTCAATTTCCGCATCCAGCATCTTGGCTATAGCTGGTTATATGGCACCTTTAAAGATTTCGACGGTACTTTTACCTTTGATGAAAAGAACCCAGCTGCTGATAAAGTGAATGTGACAATTAACACCACCAGCGTCGATACCAATCACGCCGAACGTGATAAGCATCTTCGCAGCGCAGATTTCCTCAACACCGCAAAATATCCGCAGGCGACGTTCACTTCTACCAGCGTGAAGAAAGACGGTGATGAGCTGGATATTACGGGCGATCTGACACTCAATGGCGTAACCAAACCAGTAACGCTGGAAGCAAAATTGATTGGTCAGGGCGACGATCCGTGGGGCGGTAAACGTGCGGGCTTCGAGGCAGAAGGCAAAATTAAGCTGAAAGACTTCAACATTAAGACTGATTTAGGTCCAGCTTCGCAGGAGGTTGATCTGATTATTTCGGTGGAAGGTGTACAGCAGAAGTAATGCATAGATGTTGCCGGATGACGCGCATCCGGCACGAATGTTTATTTTGTTGGCTCAGGAATGACCAGCGTCGTGTTCAGCCGTCCACGCGATTTATTAAAGATCTTATTGCCATTTTCTCGCCCGGCACGACGGCGGCGCTGTTCTTCTGGCGGTAATGCGCTTTCTTCACAGCAAATCTCACTACAACAGCCCTTGAATTTCTCGGCACATGCCGGACACTGGATAAACAACAGATGACAGCCATCATTTCTACAATTGGTATGGCTGTCACAAGGTGTGCCGCACTGATGACAATGCGCAATAATTTCGTCAGAGATCCGCTCGCCCATCCGCTCGTCAAAAACAAAATTTTTACCAATAAAGCGGACAGGCAAACCTTGTTCACGCGCCTTACGAGCGTATTCAATAATCCCGCCTTCAATATGCCAGACTTTATTGAATCCGTTATGTTTCATCCAGGCACTGGCCTTTTCACAACGAATGCCGCCGGTGCAGTACATCACAATTTTTTTATCTTTATGTGCCTGCATCATCTCGACTGCTTTTGGCAGCTGCTCACGGAAGGTATCTGCCGGAATTTCCAGCGCGTTTTCAAAGTGCCCCACTTCATACTCATAGTGGTTACGCATGTCGATAAATAGTGCATCGGGATCGTCAAGCATGGCGTTCACTTCCGCCGCTTGCAGATACTCACCAACATTGCTGGCATCAAAGTGAGTATCGTCAATACCGTCGGCAACAATGCGATCGCGTACCTTCATGCGCAGTACCCAGAAGGATTTCCCGTCATCATCCAGCGCAATATTCAGACGTAAACCGTTTAAAGCAGGATCAAAAGCATAAAGCTGTGCGCGAAATGTCTCTACGTTGCTCGCCGGTACGCTGATTTGTGCGTTGATCCCTTCATGCGCCAGATAGACCCGCCCAAAGACATTCAACGCGGTAAATAGTTTATATAAAGCATCGCGGGTCGTTTTGGGATCGGTAATGTGGAAATATTTATAGAACGAAATGGTGGTACGTGGTTCGCTCTCGGCCAGCATTTTGGCTTTCAGCGCGTCATTAGAAATGCGGTTGTGTAACACTGGCATGGTGTACGGTTCCTGCAGGGTGGGAAAGTAAAAATCCGCAGCATGATATAGCAATTATCGACAATTAACATCCATACATTTTACGCTACATTTGCGCATTAAAAATTATTAATGATTTACATACGCGGTAATTTCGCCCAGTCTTCGGTCACAAATTTTGGTTGCGGACGAAAAAATGCGACAATACATACAATTGCCCGTATAGGTTGAAAGACAGGATTTATATGACGAATCTACCCAAGTTCTCCACCGCACTGCTTCATCCGCGTTATTGGTTAACCTGGTTGGGTATTGGCGTACTTTGGTTGGTCGTGCAATTGCCCTACCCGGTCATCTACCGTCTCGGTTGTGGATTAGGAAAACTGGCGTTACATGTTATGAAACGTCGCGCCAAAATTGTACATCGCAACCTGGAACTGTGCTTCCCGGAGATGAGCGAACAAGAACGCCATGAAATGATGGTGAAGAATTTCGAATCCGTTGGGATGGGGTTGATGGAAACCGGCATGGCGTGGTTCTGGTCAGATCGTCGAATTGCCCGCTGGACGGAAGTGATTGGCATGGAACATATCCGTGACGTGCAGGCGCAAAAGCGCGGCATTCTGTTGGTCGGCATCCATTTCCTGACGCTGGAGCTGGGCGCAAGGCAATTTGGTATGCAGGAACCGGGTATCGGCGTCTATCGCCCAAACGATAATCCGTTGCTCGACTGGCTGCAAACCTGGGGGCGCCTGCGTTCGAATAAGTCGATGCTTGATCGCAAAGACTTAAAAGGAATGATCCGGGCACTAAAGAAAGGCGAAGTGGTCTGGTATGCGCCAGATCATGATTACGGCCCGCGCTCAAGTGTTTTCGTGCCGCTGTTTGCTGTTGAGCAGGCGGCGACCACCAGTGGCACCTGGATGCTGGCGAAAATGTCTGGTGCGTGCCTGGTGCCGTTTGTTCCGCGTCGTAAGCCAGACGGCAAAGGGTATCAGTTGATCATGCTGCCGCCAGAGTGTTCACCTCCGTTGGATAACGCTGAAATCACCGCTGCATGGATGAATAAAGTGGTCGAAAAATGCATCATGATGGCACCGGAACAGTATATGTGGCTACATCGTCGCTTTAAAACGCGCCCGGAAGGCGTACCTTCACGCTATTAAATCTCCCTTGCCGGATGTTTCGAACTGCATCCGGCATTACCACTACAAATCCTCCTGATTTAGCGATAAAAGCTCTGTACATTGCGTCACCTATAAGTCAGGCGCATAATTAGTGTGCTTACTTTTTCTTCTTTTAATCACCGCGCCTGGCGCACCAACAGCGGATTGCTATGTCACTCTGTGAAAATGACACCCCCATAAACTGGAAACGAAACCTGATCGTTGCCTGGCTAGGTTGTTTTCTTACCGGTGCCGCCTTCAGTCTGGTGATGCCATTCTTACCCCTCTACGTTGAGCAACTTGGCATCACCGGCCACAGCGCGCTGAATATGTGGTCGGGGATTGTCTTCAGTATTACCTTTTTATTTTCCGCCATCGCCTCCCCTTTCTGGGGCGGGCTTGCCGACCGCAAAGGCAGAAAAATCATGTTATTGCGTTCTGCTCTCGGCATGGGCATCGTGATGGTGCTGATGGGGCTGGCGCAAAATATCTGGCAGTTTTTGATTCTGCGGGCGCTGCTTGGTTTGCTTGGCGGATTTGTCCCCAACGCCAATGCTCTTATCGCCACACAAGTACCGCGTAATAAAAGCGGCTGGGCGCTGGGCACGCTCTCCACCGGCGGCGTTAGCGGCGCGTTGCTCGGCCCGATGGCTGGTGGCTTACTCGCTGATAACTACGGCTTACGTCCGGTATTCTTTATTACCGCCAGTGTGCTCATACTCTGCTTTTTCGTCACCCTGTTTTGTATCAGAGAAAAATTCCAGCCCGTCAGCAAAAAAGAGATGCTGCACATGCGGGAAGTCGTAACATCGCTTAAAAATCCGAAACTGGTACTTAGCCTGTTTGTCACAACATTAATTATCCAGATTGCTACTGGATCTATCGCACCAATCCTGACGCTGTATGTCCGCGAACTGGCAGGAAATGTCAGTAATATCGCCTTTATTAGTGGCATGATCGCCTCCGTGCCCGGCGTGGCTGCACTGCTAAGTGCTCCACGACTTGGTAAACTTGGCGATCGTATCGGGCCAGAAAAGATCCTGATAACTGCGCTGATCTTTTCTGTGCTGCTGTTGATCCCAATGTCTTATGTCCAGACACCACTGCAACTGGGGATTTTACGCTTTTTGCTCGGCGCCGCAGACGGCGCTCTGCTCCCAGCCGTACAAACGTTGCTGGTTTATAATTCGACCAACCAAATCGCCGGACGCATTTTCAGCTATAACCAGTCGTTTCGCGATATTGGCAACGTTACGGGGCCGTTGATGGGCGCAGCTATTTCAGCACACTACGGCTTTCGTGCTGTATTTCTGGTTACCGCCGGAGTCGTTTTGTTTAACGCGGTCTATTCGTGGAACAGCCTGCGCCGTCGCCGACTCCCCCAGGTATCGAACTGATTTTTCGCCTTTCATACTTGCAAAAGCGGAGAATCAGCTATTCTTTCCCTGAACACCTCAGCAAATCAAAGGGAGAGTCGTGATGACTATGTACGCAACGCTTGAAGAAGCCATTGATGCCGCACGCGAAGAATTTCTTGCTGACAACCCCGGCATCGACGCCGAAGAAGCGAATGTGCAACAGTTCAATGTCCAGAAATATATTCTGCAAGATGGCGACATTATGTGGCAGGTTGAGTTTTTAGCCGATGAGGGCGAAGAAGGTGAATGCCTGCCAATGTTCAGTGGAGAAGCCGCACAAAGCATCTTTGATGGCGACTATGATGAGATTGAAATCCGCCAGGAATGGCAGGAAGAAAATACCCTGCATGAATGGGACGAAGGTGAATTTCAGCTTGAACCACCGCTGGATACCGAAGAAGGACGCGCAGCAGCAGATGAGTGGGATGAGCGTTAATTACTCATATGCTCCGTGATGAATGTCGATCGGTAGCAGTAAGGTATCAAAGACTAAAGAGAAAGGGAGATCAAGGATTGTGACATAGCGCCATGCGGAGTCACGTACATCCCATTGCACGCCGGGATAATATTGGTTGCCATGCCCCTGTCCCGGTATGGTGCGGCTAATGATGCTGCCACAACCACTCAGCAAGGTAACCATGATGCTGACTACGATGAAACGCATTTGAACCCTCTTCCGTAAAAAAATACCGGCATAACGCCGGTATTTTTATTGCTGACAAAATGCTTGTTGTTTTTGCCGGATGCGGCATGAACGCCTTACCCGGCCTACGAAACCTTGCAAATTCAATATATTGCAGGTATCTACACTTTTATTGCGAAGCCGCATCCGGTTTACGCAATGCCAGTGGATTCAACTTTATCCCTTCGTAGTAACTCACCCATGAAGAATATCTCTCCGGGGAATTCCAGACGCGGAAATGCAAACGAGCCATCGTCACCGGATCGCTTAGCAGCACCAGACGACGATCGCGATTCAGCTTCTCTGGCGTCTCGTTCAGCGCCTGTTCAACATGGCGGTCACGGGCGATTTCCAGCACCTTACTGGCGCGGTGACGCGCAGTGGCCATTGCCGTTGCCAGAGCGTTAAACGACGGATTAAACACTGCATGCATAAAGCCATCGTCGAGAGAACGTTGACGGTTCATCTCAAGGAAACGATCGGTATCGATCAGTACCTGAGGCGGTGAATACTCTTCCGGGATCAGGAACAGTTTCCAGCGTTTCGTGCGCAGCCCAACGGTTGTACGGCTGGAGATCACCGAAACAAACGGTGACAGAATCAGCGAGAAGACAATCGGTGCCAGCCAGAACAGGAAACGCAGATCCAGCCACGCCATACCGACCGCCCACACTAACCCCAGCAGCAACTGTGAGCCGTGGCGTTTAAACGCTTCGCCCCAGGAGGTAGAGTCGTCATCACGTTGCGGGGAATTCCACACCACTTCCCAGCCAAGGAAGGCGCTAACCACGAATACCGTATGGAACAACATACGCACCGGCGCCAACAGCACGGAGAACAGCACTTCTAACAGCAGCGATAACGTAACTCGCCAGAAGCCGCCATACTCTTTAGTCCCTTTGCACCAAATAAGCAAAATACTCAACAACTTCGGCAGGAACAGCAGCACCATCGTCGAGGCAAACAGCGCAATCGCCAGTTCAGGACGCCACTGTGGCCAGACCGGGAATAACTGCCGTGGTTGCAGGAAGTATTGCGGTTCGGTCAGCGCGTGCACGACCTGCAATGCGGTAGAGAGCGCAAGGAACATAAACCACAGCGGTGCGGAAAGATAAGACATCACGCCCGTCAGGAACACCGCGCGGTGAACCGGGTGCATCCCTTTAACCAGGAACAAACGGAAGTTCATCAGGTTACCATGGCACCAGCGGCGATCACGTTTTAACTCGTCAAGCAGGTTAGGCGGCAGTTCTTCATAAGAGCCAGGGAGATCGTAAGCAATCCATACCCCCCAGCCTGCACGGCGCATTAGTGCGGCTTCCACGAAGTCGTGCGAAAGGATTGAACCCGCAAATGATCCTTCACCAGGCAGCGGCGCCAGCGCGCAGTGCTCGATAAACGGTTTCACGCGGATAATCGCATTATGCCCCCAGTAGTGCGACTCGCCGAGCTGCCAGAAATGCAAACCGGCAGTGAACAATGGCCCATAGACACGGGTCGCAAACTGTTGGCAACGTGCATATAGCGTATCCATACCAGACGCTTTCGGCGACGACTGGATAATCCCGGCGTTCGGGTTAGCTTCCATCAGGCGCACCAGACCGCACAAACAATCACCGGTCATCACCGAGTCCGCATCCAGCACCACCATGTAGCTGTACTGGCTACCCCAGCGACGGCAGAAATCGTCAATGTTACCGCTTTTACGCTTCACGCGACGGCGGCGACGGCGATAGAAAATCTGGCCTTCGCCCTGCACTTCGGCGATCAGCTCCATCCAGGCTTTTTGTTCTGCTACACAGATGTCCGGGTTGTAGCTGTCACTCAGGATATAAACATCAAAGTGTTTGGCATTACCAGTCGCTTTCACGGATTCCCACGTTGCACGCAGACCTGCAAAAACGCGATTCACGTCTTCGTTACAGATAGGCATGATCAATGCTGTGCGATGCTCCGGATTTAACGGTTCATCGCCAACGGTTGAAGCGGAAATACTGTATTTATCGCGCCCAATAAGCAGTTGCAGGAAGCCCATCAACGCCGTCCAGAAACCGGCTGACACCCAGCAGAAAAGAACAGCGAAGAGGATCAGAATACCGGTTTGCAGCATGTAAGGCAGAAGCTGCATAAAGGAAACCCACAAATCCTGATCGACCATATCAACTGGATTAATCAGCGCCCACCCCTGATAAGGCAGAATGGTCTTCATATACCAGGTAGCGACGACGGTTTGCGCCAGAGTGAGAAGAAGCAGAATGTAACGACGGATGGTGCCGACGGTACGCCACTTTTGCTCGCTCTCCTGCTCTTCTTTGGTCAATCGCGCCAGATAGCGCGGCGTCACATCGCGCCCACGCAGACGATCCCAGAAACGACCAACCGGGTTAGTACGCCACGGATCGGGGAACATAGAAGAACGTTTTGCTTTCGGCATTGCCTTAAGCTGATCGCGCCCTTCGTCGTCTTGAATTAACTGTCCATCAGCGAGTGAATCTGGCCAGGCTTGTTCCAGACGTGCTTTTACCGACCCTTGCGGGGAGTCATCCTCTCGCGCCCAGGTTCGGTGTTCAGCATCCAGCGCCTGATGAACAGCGCGGATATCAGTCTTCGGCAATGCCGCTTTCTCGCTTGCGGAGATGGGCATTGCGTCAATGTACTCGGTTGTCTTATTCATTGGCAGGTAACTGGTAGCTCCAGGTTTCACTCAACGTTTGATCGGCATTCACCAGGGCAGCACGCATTTCAGTGGTTTTCTTGGCATCTTTCACTTTCACACGCATTACCAGACGCCAGCCTTTGGTGACCGGGTTATAGCGCACCGTGCTTTCTACAATCTCACCATTATCGCCAATGCTGGTTTGTGCAGTGACCGGTGTATTCTCTGGCAGTTTTTTCATCTCTGCGCCAGTAAAATCGACCACAAAAGCGATAGTGCCGTCAGGCTGTCGAATCAGGTTCGACTGCTTCACATCCCCCGTTGAACGACGCGTCTGCTGCACCCAGGCGTTATCAGGCGCGTGAAGTTTGTCTTCATCACGGCTGAAAGTAATGGTGTATTTAAAGTTCATCTCTTTACCTGGTTCCGGTATCTGATCCGGCGTCCAGTAAGCGACGATGTTATCGTTGGTTTCATCGTTGGTTGGAATTTCCACCAGCTCAACGCTGCCTTTGCCCCACTCCCCTTTCGGTGTCACCCACGCGCTTGGACGGAGATCGTAACGATCGTCGAGATCTTCAAAGCGGGAGAAATCGCGGCCGCGCTGCAACAGACCGAAGCCTTGCGGGTTTTCCATCGAGAAGCTGCTGATCGCCAGATGTTTCGGGTTGTTTAGCGGACGCCAGATCCACTCACCGTTACCAGCATGGATAGACAGACCGTTGGAGTCGTGCAATTCCGGACGATAATTATTCGCCGGAGATGGCTGGTTCGGCCCGAACAGGAACATACTGGTTAACGGCGCAACGCCCAGTTTGCCGACTTTATCGCGCAGGTAGATTTTCGATTGCACATCAACAACCGTGTCACGTCCCGGCATAACAACGAACTTGTAAGCGCCTGTCGCACGCGGCGAATCAAGCAACGCATAAATCGTTAAACGCTTATCGGTCGGTTTTGGACGCTCGATCCAGAACTCCTTAAAGCGTGGAAATTCTTCACCTGATGGCAAAGCGGTATCAATAGCCAGGCCTCGGGCAGAAAGACCGTAAACCTGACCTGCGCCAATCACGCGGAAATAGCTGGCCCCGAGCATGCTGACGATTTCATCATTTTTATCTTTGCTGTTGATCGGGTAAAGCACTTTAAAACCGGCAAAACCAAGGTCTTTTACCGTGTCTTTGTCATGCTGAACATCGCCGAAAGTGAAATAATCCGGGCTGTATTTGATTCTTTTTACTGCCGTTGCAGTGACTTCATTTATTTTGACCGGTGTGTCGAAGTACATACCCTGATGGTAGAACTCGAGCTTGAATGGGGTCTTCAGATTGTTCCAGTATGCTTTGTCATGATTAAACTGGATCTGTTGATAGTCCGCGTATTTCATGTCGCGGAAAACGGAGGGCAAGTTACTTTTAGGCGCCTCATAGCCTTTCCCGGCTAAGGATTGAGCTTGCTTTGCGACATCGTCAATGCTGAAGGCCCAGCTTGATGATGTATACAGGGTTAACATTACTGCAGCACTCAACCAACGCATTTTCATCATTTGTAGTTTATGTTTCATAATAAGTAAGCACTTCCCCCTTTGTGTGCTTATATCGATCCGATCTATTTTAATGGATAACCAGCCATTCCGACAACAGAATCCCGGTATTATTCAGCGCGCCGGCTCATGGATTAAGCACCTGATTGCAACCGTTTTCACTTTCCGTGCTTATCCTAAAGACAGAAGGAGCGAGTTCGTGTAGGGTTTGCCGGCAAATTTATTTATCAACCGTCTTACAGGCGCTTCCATTTTGGTTAGTGATTGCGGCTATGCCGCGCAAAAACACATTTGAAGCCTGCACCTCATGCAGCAGGTCAGTGTCGTTACGGCAAAAGCCTAAAGGCATTACCCGGCGGGGATAAGACGAAAAATCCGAGATTAGTTAACCATATATGAATCCAGTACCCGCGCAGCGTGAATATTTCCTCGACTCCATCCGCGCATGGTTGATGTTGTTAGGGATCCCTTTTCATATTTCTTTAATCTATTCAAGCCACACCTGGCATGTGAATAGCGCAGAACCGTCATGGTGGCTGACGCTTTTTAACGATTTCATCCACGCCTTCCGTATGCAGGTATTTTTCGTTATTTCCGGATATTTTTCCTACATGCTGTTTTTGCGCTACCCGTTGAAAAAATGGTGGAAAGTGCGCGTTGAACGCGTAGGGATCCCGATGTTAACGGCTATTCCCCTGCTCACCTTGCCGCAATTCATTATGCTGCAATATGTCAAGGGCAAAGCGGAAAGCTGGCCTGGGCTATCATTGTATGACAAATATAATACTCTGGCCTGGGAGTTAATTTCACACCTGTGGTTTTTACTGGTGTTGGTCGTTATGACGACACTTTGCGTGTGGATATTTAAACGAATAAGAAATAATTTAGAAAATTCAGATAAAACAAATAAAACTTTCTCGATGGTTAAGCTATCGATACTATTTTTCTGTCTGGGAACTGGCTATGCAGCAATAAGAAGAACGCTATTTATCGTTTATCCACCCATTTTAAGCGATGGCATGTTCAATTTTATTTTCATGCAGACGCTGTTTTATATGCCGTTCTTTATTCTCGGTGCGCTGGCTTTCATTTTTCCTAATCTAAAAGCCTTGTTTACCACACCGTCTCGTGGATGCACTCTCGCGGCAGCACTGGCATTTGTTGCTTATTTGCTCAATCAACGCTACGGCAGCGGCGATGCCTGGATGTATGAAACCGAGTCAGTGATCACGATGGTGCTCGGCCTGTGGATGGTGAATGTGGTCTTCTCCTTTGGCCACCGTTTGCTTAATTTCCAGTCAGCGCGGGTAACCTATTTTGTAAACGCGTCGCTATTTATTTATCTGGTTCACCACCCGTTAACGCTCTTTTTCGGTGCTTACATCACTCCGCACATTACATCAAATCTGCTGGGTTTCCTCTGCGGTCTGATATTTGTGGTAGGGATTGCGATAATTCTGTACGAAATTCATTTACGCATTCCGTTGTTGAAGTTTTTGTTCTCCGGCAAACCGATCGTAAAACGCGAGAATGACAAAGCGCCAGCTCGCTAAACCATACTTACAATAACCATTCAACGGGCAATATTGACGCCAGTCTGACCATAACCCGCTTCCAGAAACTGGTGGCGGGTTCTTTTTTGAGGATAATTTCCTCCTTCCCATGGCGATCGACCCAGTTGATTCGTCCCCACCGATCCAGACGGAGCTGCCAGGCCGCATCATACTGGCTCTGAATAAAGCGTTTATCGATTAATTGTGCCAGCGTTTCGCTCTCTATCACGAAGCCCATTTCAGTATTGAGCAGCGTTGAACGCGGATCGAAATTGAATGAGCCAATAAACACTATTTTGCCATCGACACTGAATGTTTTAGCATGAAGGCTTGCGCCGGAACTACCAGTTATACCGCGATCGTGCAACGTGCTGCTTTGTTCCCGCGTCGGTTTCAGTTCATATAACTCAACGCCATAGCGGAGCAATTTTTTGCGCCAGCGAGCATACCCGGCATGAACGACAGCGACATCGTTAGCGGCAAGTGAATTGGTTAAGATAGCTATCCTGACCCCTTTTCTGACCATTCGTAAAAGCTGCGCCACTCCCGCGCGCGTTGGCACAAAATAGGAAGAGATAATATCAATACGTTCGCTGGGGGAGCCCATGATATCGAACAGGCGCTGCGGTAACAGTGAATGCCGTTTTGCCTTGCCCTCCCCTTTTGCCGGATCATCACTTAATAAACGCGTTCTTGCCCAGATAAGCGGCAATGTTCCGTCAACCAGTTGATTTATAAACGGACTTAACTCCATTTTGCACAAATAGCGATGTGCCTCGGTGTCGTTGTACCAGGACGCAGGTAGCTCAATACGGTCAGCCATTTCGCCATCGGGAACATCCAGCACCTGCTGCAACGGTGAAACTGATTTGCAATACCAGTAGCGGGCAAAATCATCGGCAACATCCTCAACAACCGGCCCTATTGCCAGGACATCTAAATCTGAAAAAAGTGGCTCTTCTCCCGCGCCGAAATAGGCATCGCCAACGTTGCGCCCGCCCACCAGCGTTACCACGCCATCGACGGTAAAACTTTTATTGTGCATACGACGATTGAGGCGGGAAAAATCGGTGATATAACCAAGCGGACGTAACAAGCGAAAAGAGAAAGGATTGAAAAGTCGAACTTCAATACGCGGGTGACTATCGAGCAAGCGTAAAATATCATCAAGACCGGGAGTATTATTGTCATCCAGCAGCAAACGGACGCGAACGCCACGCTTCGCTGCGGCTAACAGAGCCGAAAACAGCAATCGCCCCGACATATCGTCCTGCCAGATGTAATACTGAACATCCAGCGTATGCTCCGCCATTTCTGCCAGACGATATCGTGCAGCAAACGCATCCAGACTTTTATCAAGGGGGAAAATGCCGCACTGCCCAGGATGTTGCGAGCACAGCGGCAGCACCGCGCTCGCCAGCCGGGGCAAATCATTCATCTCCTTGTTGGGTAAGGAGTCTTTCGTAGAGGTGGGCATTTTCTGCATCATAACAGACAAAGTATACCTGCTCAGGCAAAGCGTGACGGGTAATAAATTCTGAAACGGTTTTTACTGCTATTTCAGCCGCTGCAGCACGCGGGTAACCATAAACGCCGGTGCTGATGGCAGGAAATGCCACTGTCGCATAGCCGTTCGCCGCTACCAGTCGTAGACTATTGAGATAGGCATCCTGCAATAACTGGTCTTCGTTTTGTTCGCCACCGCGCCAGACAGGCCCAACGGTATGCACAACAGCTTTGGCAGGGAGATCGCCCGCAAGAGTAATCACTGCATGTCCCGTGGGGCAATCGCCCTGTTGCTGGCGAACTTTCAAACAGGCATCCAGCAACGCCGGGCCGGCTGCGCGATGAATAGCGCCATCAACGCCGCCGCCCCCCATTAATGACGGATTAGCCGCATTAACAATAACATCAACGGCTAGTTTAGTAATATCACCCTGCACAACATGAATACGCGATTTCATAACGCCTCCTTACACCCTCTTGTTTCTTAAGTGTACAGCAGTGTTTTTAGGTAAATCGCATTTTTCTTGTCAGCAACGTGAGTAGTTCAGAAACTTAGTTATATTCGATGTTCATCACAGCCAGCTTTTTCTGCTCATCAAGATACTGCACTTTTACTGAGGCAATTTGCGCATTTTTAACTTTGCCACTCATTAACTCTTTGCTGGAATACGTTTTGCTCTGTACTGGACCATTTTGCATACAGGTCATTTCAACTGGCGTTTGCAGGGAGCTCACGTCACACGAGGGTTCCACGATTTGACCATAAAAATGAATCACGCCACCTTGCGCATTGCTTTCCGCTGTTGCAAAGAAAGGAAAAACCAGGCTGCCGAGCATAAGGGTGTTTAACAACGGTCTGAACATCTATTCTGTTTCCTCAATGATTAATCATCCTTGAGGGGGTTATCCATGCTTTCAGGTTGGTCGATTCGCATCAGACCGTTCTCTTCCGGCTCGTTTTATGCTCAACTATTAATACATTAAGACTTTCCTGAAGAGGGCGGCCATTGTTGTGATAAATGAAGTAACTGTCCATCAGAAACCGTAACAACTATTTTCACCCGATCGTCCGGGGAAATATTTAAACTCAACTTCGTCAAGGCAACGGGTTGATTAGCGGGTAATGAAAGGGTCTTTTCTTGCTTCGTCTGACTTTGTCCCGAACTGCCTTCGCGTAGTGACAATATCTGAACCCGGCACAAGCATGATTGCGTAAGAGTAACTTCAGGAATAATGGTGTACATGTCACCTTGCTGGGTTGTATTAAAGGTTATCTGGCTGGAAAGTGCCGCGAGAAGTAATAACGCGTTCATACTATTCTCCCGAAAAAAAACAGGGCTTGCGCCCTGTTTCTGTCATACAAATTCTGTATTAGTACTGATGAGCGGTCGCGTTGTTACCAAAGCCAACCTGAGTTACGTTGACGCTGGAGTTAGATGCAGTCTGGTCAACTGCTGCACCGTTGCCACCACCGAACTGTTTAACAGTCATTTCAGAGTTTTTACCGTTCCACTGATCAAGAGTGGCGCTGTTACCGAAGCCACGCTGGGTCAGTTCAATTGAGCTGTCATCAGAACCTTGTCCTACGTCTGCGCCGTTACCGCCGCCGTGCTGGGTAATAGTCAGATCAGAGTTGCGGGCATCAGCCTGCAATGCAACAGCAGAGTTACCGCCACCGTACTGATAAATATTCAGCTCTGAATTCGGGCCGCTGTTATTGCCGCCACCACCGTGGTTGCCGCCGCCACCGCCGTACTGAGGAATAGAACCTGCCAGAGCGCTACCGGAGAATACGATTGCTGCAATTGCTGCTACTTTTAAAAGTTTCATGTAAAACCCCCATCGGATTGATTTAAAAGTCGAATGGAAATTAACGTTGTGTCACGCGAATAGCCATTTGCGACTGTCTCTGCACTACAATTGCCGTTTTTTGAGTACCATGCTGCGTAATATTTGCTTTATTACCAGAACCTTTCTGGATAATCATTGCAGTATTACCATATGCGCCTTGCGAAATACTGGCATCGTTGGCATTGCCCGCCTGATCAATATATGCAAGGTTATAATCTCCTGTCTGGTCAATCTTTGCCCGGTTGCTATTACCCTCTTGCGAAACAACCGACAAAAGTTTTGAGCCTCCCTGCCGTAACTGTGCACTATTATTAGTACCAGCTTGACCAACTATGGCTGCCTGATTAAATGAAGACTTACTCAATTCATTTACCGCTAAGTTATATTCTGAATTAGCTAAATCATAACCTGCTGCGGCTGCAATCCCAGGCGCACCCAGTATTGTTAACATCACAAATAACAATTTGTTTTTCATGTTGTCACCCTGGACCTGGTCGTACATTTAAGAAATTAAATCATTTCAACTTGGTTGTTAACGCAAACCGTTTTTTGTTAACGCTGCGTTACGATGGAAAGTATGTCTGCGGAAATATTTTTAATAACTCACCCGTGCGTTGTATTTTGCTTTTTTTGTTCATACCAAAGTATTAAAACTCGCGCAAATACGCTGTTATTTACGCAAAAATTATTTTGTTTTCTTTTAAAGTACCGTTTTTTGACAGCAAAAAATCGACAGTCAGCCTTCCTTCATGATTCGCGAAGATTACGTCGATATGTCTGTTTGACAAGCCGTGACAAACATCGTCTTTTTACGGCAAAAAATTGTCCATGGGCAACATCAGAGAAAGTAAGAAATTTTCACACGACAAAAGAACTATGTGAAAATAATTTTTATATGGATAATTATGGACTTAGCGTAATTTGTATGACTTTTTAAAATTGTGCAATAAAAGCCATATGTACAACTTTTCTATCAATTCTAAACTCCACAACCACGCCGCGTTAACATTTTAAAATTCCAGGTTACATTTTGTTACACGTTTAACACTTGATTTAAGATTTGTAATGGCTAGATTGAAATCAGATGTAATCCATTAGTTTTATATTTTACCCATTTAGGGTTGATTTATTACTACACACAGCAGTGCAACATCTGTCAGTACTTCTGGTGCCTCTATTTTATAAAGGCAGCTGTCAGGTGTGCGATTAATAAAAAAAGCGGGGTTTCATCATGTTTAATGAAGTCCATAGTATTCATGGTCATACATTACTGTTGATCACTAAACCTTCTTTGCAGGCGACCGCGTTATTGCAGCATTTAAAACAATCGCTGGCAATCACAGGAAAACTGCATAATATTCAACGTTCTCTGGACGATATATCTTCTGGCTGCATTATTCTGTTGGATATGATGGAAGCAGATAAAAAGCTCATTCATTACTGGCAGGATACATTAAGCAGAAAACACAACAACATTAAAACGCTGTTGTTAAATACTCCAGATGATTACCCGTACCGCGACATTGAAAACTGGCCGCATATCAATGGTGTTTTTTACGCCATGGAGGATCAAGAACGCGTAGTCAATGGGTTGCAAGGCGTCTTACGTGGTGAATGCTACTTTACGCAAAAGCTTGCCAGTTACTTGATTACACATTCCGGTAACTATCGTTATAACAGCACGGAATCTGCCCTCCTTACTCATAGGGAAAAAGAGATCCTTAATAAGCTGCGTATCGGCGCCTCCAATAACGAGATTGCTCGTTCGCTGTTCATCAGCGAAAACACGGTAAAAACGCATCTTTATAATCTTTTCAAAAAGATAGCAGTTAAAAACCGAACACAAGCGGTCTCATGGGCAAACGATAACCTCAGGCGATAAAGCCATGAAACGTTATTTATGCTGGATTGTAGCAGTAGAACTTCTCTTCGCTGCGGGAAATGTTCACGCCGTTGAAGTAGAAGTACCGGGATTGTTAACTGACCATACTGTTTCCTCTATTGGCCATGATTTTTACCGTGCCTTTAGTGATAAATGGGAAAGTGACTACACCGGTAACTTAACAATTAATGAAAGACCCAGTGCACGATGGGGAAGCTGGATCACAATAACGGTGAATCAGGACGTTATTTTCCAGACATTTTTATTCCCATTGAAAAGAGACTTCGAGAAAACTGTTGTCTTTGCACTGATTCAAACTGAAGAAGCACTAAATCGTCGCCAGATAAATCAGGCGTTATTGAGTACGGGCGATTTGGCGCATGATGAATTTTAAATAAAAAATTGTTCGGAGGCTGCAATGCGTGTCAAACATGCAGTAGTTCTACTCATGCTTATTTCACCATTAAGTTGGGCAGGAAATATGACTTTCCAGTTCCGCAATCCAAACTTTGGTGGTAACCCGAATAACGGCGCTTTTTTATTAAATAGTGCCCAGGCGCAGAACTCGTATAAAGATCCGAGCTATGACGATGACTTTGGTATTGAAACGCCATCGGCGTTAGATAACTTTACTCAGGCCATTCAGTCCCAAATTTTAGGTGGACTGTTGTCGAATATTAACACGGGTCAGCCAGGGAGAATGGTAACCAATGAATATATTGTTGATATTGCCAACCGCGATGGTCAATTGCAGTTGAATGTGACGGATCGCAAGACAGGACAAACCTCGACCATCCAGGTTTCGGGTTTACAAAATAACTCAACCGATTTTTAAGCCCCAGCTTCATAAGGAAAATAATCATGCAGCGCTTATTTGTTTTGGTTGCCGTCATGTTGCTGAGCGGATGCTTAACCGCCCCACCTAAAGAAGCCGCCAGACCGACATTAATGCCTCGTGCCCAGAGCTACAAAGATTTGACCCACCTGCCAGCGCCAACGGGTAAGATCTTTGTTTCGGTATACAACATTCAGGACGAAACCGGGCAATTTAAACCCTACCCGGCGAGTAACTTCTCCACTGCTGTTCCGCAAAGCGCCACTGCGATGCTGGTCACGGCATTGAAAGATTCTCGCTGGTTTATACCGCTGGAACGTCAGGGCTTACAAAACCTGCTCAACGAACGCAAGATTATTCGTGCGGCACAGGAAAACGGCACTGTCGCGGTAAACAACCGAATCCCGCTTCAATCGTTGACCGCAGCCAATATCATGGTTGAAGGCTCTATTATTGGTTATGAAAGCAACGTCAAATCGGGCGGTGTTGGGGCGAGATATTTTGGTATTGGTGCAGATACGCAATACCAACTTGATCAGATTGCCGTGAACCTGCGCGTCGTCAATGTAAGTACCGGTGAGATCCTCTCTTCGGTGAACACCAGTAAGACGATCCTTTCCTATGAAGTCCAGGCGGGTGTCTTCCGCTTTATTGACTACCAGCGGTTACTGGAAGGGGAAGTGGGTTATACCTCTAACGAACCGGTTATGCTCTGTCTAATGTCCGCCATCGAAACAGGCGTTATCTTCCTGATTAACGACGGCATCGACCGTGGCTTGTGGGATTTGCAGAATAAATCAGAGCGGCAGAATGACATTCTGGTGAAATACCGTCACTTATCAGTACCACCGGAATCCTGATACATAAAAAGCCGGAGTTTATTCCGGCCCTTTACGATTCAATCTAAAGCGTGAGTGCTCCTCACGCTTTATTTTTGACTTGTTGCTCACGGTGAGCGGACTTAGCACTGCGCGCCGCCAGCCAAAGACCGCTGTTTTTCATTGCGTAACCAAACACCAGCCCAAGCGCCAGCGAAGGTAGCACCAGCTTCCAGTTCCCTTGCCCGGCAAACGTCGCACATGCGCCAATAAACGTCCCCGGAACAAACGACAACAATACCTGTTTCGCCTGAATACACATCAGAAAAGCGACAATACCGGTTATGACATAACCGAGAATTTCCAGATGTGGTGCCAGAGCACTGCCGTAAATAATAACCATCGCCCACACCACGCCGCTAAGCAGTGTTGCAGCGGAAATAGCCAGCCCTTTTAGCCCACCTTGCGGACAGGCAAAGTAGGCCGTACAGCCCAGGAAACCTGCCCAGCTAAGTAAGCCAAGGGAAACAGCCACCCAGCCCCAGATACCGGAGAGAATGCCTGTTGTGATTGCAATAGAGAGAAGTATGTTCATGCCGCGCATGATAGCAGAAAACGCGACTATGAATGAGATCGAGCACACATTTTATGCAACAGCTATATATAGATTGCAGTAATGAGTGATTCCGATCACATTTATTCCTCTGATTCTTCCTCAAGTTCATCCCACATTGCGCTGATTGCATCGCGGGTTAGCGGTGCCATGGTGCGCCAGAACGGTGTAGTCGCATGAGCCTCAACTTTACCGAGAAATGCGCCGCACCAGGGCAACAGATACTCGCTAAACAGTGTTTCCAGAGCTTCGCTTTCATCCTCTGTTGACTGATCTTCCAGCCAGGAAGCGGCCAGCAGCAAAGTACCAATGTGATCGGCTGGCGTATCCGCTAACGGCATACCGCGTTCGGAAAGGAAAGTACGGACTTCTGTTTCTGTGGCGCCCTCACCCCAGGTGCTGCGATAAGGTGAAACTGCGCATTCATCACCGACGAATAATGCATTGTAATCGGCAGAAACTTGCGCCATATCACAGCTTTTCTGCAAACGCGCCAGCAATTCATCCTGTTCCAGCGGCCAGTTCGCCGCCAGTTTCCCTTCACGAATTAAGGTAAACAGCGGAACCAGTAAAGGATCCTGCGGTTGACGGTAATAGAGCGAACCCAGCACACGACACAGGATAGAAAACTCGTTCATTAATTTATTTCCGTTAATAGCAATTAAAGATCAGCAAATTCCGCAATCGGCGCCATACCGCGAGATTCAAGGAAATTCAGCAAACGGCGTGGCGAAACATTCAATATTCTCTCTTCCGGAAAATCCACTGCGTCGAGGATCTTACGGCATTCTTCAAAATCGCCCATGGTAAAAGCGGTATGAGAATCCGATCCTAACGCGACCCAACCTCCGGCATCGCGCACCGCAGCGGCAACCGCACGGCAGTTATCTTCACTGCCCTTACGCGAATGTAAGAATGAGGAGTTATTGATTTCCAGCGCCACCTGATACTTAGCAGCAGCTTCAGCAACAGCTTTAAAATCAATTGGATATCGTGGATTTCCGGGATGGCTAACCACGTGCACATGCCCACTCGCCATCGCGGCAATCATGGCCTGAGTATTCGTAGCTTCATCATGCGGCGCAAAAACCGGTTCATGAAAACCAGCAATGATCAGATCCAGCGAGTCAAACATTTTGCCGCTGCAATCAATTTCACCATCAATATTTTTGATATTGGCTTCGATGCCACGCAGGATCCCCACCCCATCGACGACTCGCGGCCAGATACGCATATTAATGAAGTGCCAGTGATGCGGTGCATCTTCCATATCAGGGCCATGATCGGTGATCGCAAAAAGTTTAATGCCTTTCTGTTTGGCCTGGGCAATGTAATCACTTAATGTGCTATATGCATGTGTACTGGCAACGGTATGCATATGAAGGTCGACGGGATACATAACTCTCTCCTGTATTCAATTCCCGCCAAGGATAGCAGGAATCCGTATGGTTTATTAGTAGCCTCGTACACGGTCGACTTGTCCGCTGACCGTCTTCCCTTTTTCGAGTTGTGTAATGGCGCGAGCAATGTACTCCACCGCTTCAACGGGTCGGGTAATGGCTGCAACATGTGGTGTTATTGTCACGCGTGGATGTTGCCAGAGCGGACTTTCAGGCGGTAAAGGTTCACGATTAAAAACATCCAGCATCGCCGCTTTAACTTTACCGCTATCCAGCGCCGCAAGCAGGTCATCTTCTACCACATGAACGCCACGCGCCAGGTTGAGGAGATATGCGCCATCCGGTAATTTTTCTAATAATTGTTGATTAATAATGCCGACGGTTTCAGGCGTATTCGGTAACAGATTAATTAATACACGACATTGACTCAAAAATTTGCCCAACTCTTCAGTTCCGGCAAAACTTTGTACACTGGGCCAGCTTTTATGGCTACGGCTCCAGCAACGCAGCGGAAAACGCCAGGTCTGCAAGCTCTGTGCGACTTTACTGCCTAATACGCCAGCCCCCAGGATGCCGATAGTAAAATCTTCCCGTTGATACTCAGGCAGAGGTTGCCAAAACGAAGCATTTTGCTGCGCTCGATAATCGTCAAAACGTCTGAACCAATGGAGCACCTGACTGACAGCATATTCCTGCATTTGCTCGCCCATACCGGTATCTTCCAGACGAAAAAGCGGAATAGACGGTTTCAGCATTTCAGGGTACGTCTGTAATTTACTCAAAATCGAATCAACACCGGCACCCAATGCGAACACGGCCTTAAGGTCACGACCTGCCAACATTTCAACAGGCGGATGCCAGACCAAAGCATAATCCGCAGGATGATTATCACCGGTTTTCCATGCTCTGACTCTGGCCTGAGGAATAGCTTTACCCAGTGCATCAATCCACCAGGCGGTATCGAACACAGGATGATAAAAAATGATATCCATACTGACTCCCGAAAGCGGTTGTGCGGAATTTACCCGCACTTATCATTATGATCTACAAGCACCTCAGCATAACAAATCCACTACCGGTGGCAAAAAAAGCAAACTCTGCTTACTAAAAGCGCAGATTGATTGAAGTTTGAATAAACGCGCTATTTTTTAAAAAAGTTTGTTGACCTCAGGCCGTGATTTCCCTAAATTAGCGCCCGTTCCAGCAAGACAGGAACGACAATTTGGTGAGGTGTCCGAGTGGCTGAAGGAGCACGCCTGGAAAGTGTGTATACGGCAACGTATCGGGGGTTCGAATCCCCCCCTCACCGCCATCTTTTAAGAAGAGCCCGTACGTAAGTACGGGCTTTTTTTTCGCATATTGCACGCACCGGGGGGATGAGAAGCCCCGACAGGGGTTCGACAACTGGCGACAGTCCGCGAACGCAGTGAGTGGACTGCACCTTACTCAGTTGGGTGTCCAACTTTTGGGGTGCACTCCACGCCAGGGCTTTGTACCATTAAAACTCTCAACTATAGGCATGTAGCGTACGTTGGCAAAGTGCCGAACGTACGCAATCCTCTTTACCGAATCGGACAATCCCGACCATTTCATCTTCTTCGAAACGTTCCAGCGCGTCACTTAAGCCGGAGCGCACACCGCGAGGTAAATCGCACTGTGTAATATCTCCGTTAACAATAACCGTCACGTTCTCCCCCAGACGGGTTAAAAACATTTTCATTTGTGCGGCAGTCACATTCTGCGCCTCATCAAGAATGACGACCGCATTTTCAAATGTACGTCCACGCATATAGGCGAACGGCGCGATTTCGACCTTCCCTATCTCCGGCCGCAGGCAGTATTGCATAAAGGAAGCGCCCAACCGCCGAACCAGCACGTCGTAGACCGGACGAAAATAAGGAGCAAACTTTTCTGCAATATCTCCAGGTAAGAAGCCAAGATCTTCATCGGCTTGCAGAACAGGACGGGTGACGATAATCCTGTCGACATCCTTATGTATCAGGGCTTCTGCCGCTTTTGCCGCACTGATCCAGGTTTTACCACACCCGGCTTCGCCCGTGGCGAATATCAGTTGCTTACTCTCAATAGCCTTCAGATAGTGCAATTGCGCTTCATTTCGCGCGAGGATTGGCGAGGTATCGCGACTGTCGCGAGCCATGCCAATGGCTTCTACGCCGCTCATCTGCACAAGCGAGGTGACCGATTCTTCTTCACGCTGTTTATGGCTGCGCGAATCCCGTCTCAGCACACGTTTTGCCTCGCGACGAGCTTTGATCACTGCTTTTTGTCTTCCCATGGAGAGCACCTTGAGTTGTTTGTATTCATCACACGCGCCGTTGGCAGCGCGATTATGCGCACGAACATCAGAGGGTTGGCTTCCTTGTAAGCCATAGTTTGCTTTTGGAAATAACACCGAAAACGGCTACGCGCACCGTTAAAGGCGTCGGTAACACGAATAAAGAAAGGAAGTGGGTAAAAATACAGAGTGACGAGATGACTACCGGAGGAGAAATCTCCGCGAGTGGTGGAGCGTTGCTTAACAAAACATTGTCCAGTACAGGACGTTACCATCCGCGATCTCCATAGTGACTGACTATCACTGCCGGGAACTACCGCTGTTACTTAATAAGTACAACAGTTTTCGCATTTGTTGCAACAATATATTTACTTATATTTAACCATAAAGCACCATTTAGATGGCATTAGCTTCTACTGGAAAGATGACAGAGTGATGACAGTGATGGTAAAAGCTGTGTACTTTCAGCAGGATTCGCGTTTGCTGGTAAAATGAGCCTTGTGCTTGCCGGATGCGGCGTGAACGCCTTATTCTGCCTACCGATCCGGCACCGATTGTAGGCCTGATAAGACGCGCAAGCGTCGCATCAGGCATCAGCGCACGAACGTCGGA
The DNA here is from genome assembly GCF_005280595.1 of Escherichia sp. MR. Classification (NCBI taxonomy): domain Bacteria; kingdom Pseudomonadati; phylum Pseudomonadota; class Gammaproteobacteria; order Enterobacterales; family Enterobacteriaceae; genus Escherichia; species Escherichia sp. MR. The sequence goes on from NZ_SZVK01000001.1 coordinate 57,722, forward strand.
TGCGGCGTAAACGCCTATCCGCCTAAAAACATTAAACCCGCAATAATGCGCTTCCGAGATAATCGTTCGTGTCCTTCACCCCTGGCAATGCAAAGAAATAACCGCCACCGATAGGTTTGACGTATTCCTCCAGCGCCTCGCCATTCAGTCTTTTTTGTACTGTCAGAAAGCCCTTTTCCAGATCGTGTTGGTAGCAAACGAACAGTAGCCCCATATCCAGTTGCCCGGAGTTGGTGACGCCCAGTGAATAACTGTAGCCACGGCGCAACATCAGGCTGGACTCACTCTCTGGCGTGCGCGGATTCGCCAGCCGGATATGGCTGTCCAGCGCAATCACCTTACCTTCAGGATCGCTGGCGTAATCGGGCACATCATGCTCGTGCTGCATTCCCAGCGGAGCACCGGTTTGCTTATCACGACCAATAATCGTCTGCTGTTCTTTCAGTGGCGTTCTGTCCCAAAACTCCACCCGAAACTGAATCAACCGCACCGCCTGGTAGCTGCCGCCGATGGTCCAGGCAGGTTCCTGCTGATCTGCCGTGACCCACACCACTTTTTGCATCAACTTCGCATTATGGCTGTCGGGATTAGCAGTGCCGTCTTTGAAGCCCAGCAAATTAATTGGCGTCTCTTTGCCTTTACTTCGCGCCGCATGATCGGAAATAAACCCTTCCCGCTTCCAGCGCACGCTGAGCAAATCCGGCGTGTGTTTAATGATATCGCGCAGCGCATGGATCACCGTGTCCTGGGTGTTGGCGCAAATCTGTAGCAACACATCTCCATGACATAACGCTGCATCAAGCGAGTCGTTGGGGAAACGCGTCATCTTCTGCAACTTTTTCGGCATCTGTGGCGCAAGGCCAAACCGCTCATCAAACAACGAGTGACCAACAGACAACGTGATGGTGAGATTATCGGGCGCAATGTAGCCGCCGAGAATGCCGGAATCGAGTGGCGGCAGGCGCGGATTTGGTGTTTCTGGTGCCGCTCCTCCCTGAGTCAGAAAAGCAAAACGCTGAGTCAACAAGCGAAACAACCGCTCAAGATCGGCTTTATCACTGGCAAGCACATCAAACGCCACCAGCATCATTGCGGCCTGCTGTGGCGTCACAATCCCCGCCTGATGTTCGCCATAAAAAGGCTGTTTCTCATTGCGCGCATCCGGCGAAAGCGTACCCGGCGCACTTTGCGTTTTTTGTGCATGAGCGACCGGGCAACTCCCCGCCAGCGCCAGCGCGCCAATCCCTTTCAGTAAACGTCGGCGTGACGGTTCATTCACGCCGTTTTCATCTTCATACTGCATAACGCTTAGTCCAGCCCCAGCACACCGCGAAGTTGCGCCAGATCTTCCGCCAGCGCGGTAATCGGGCCTTTTAGCGCATTACGGTCAGCATCGGTCAGCTTGTCGTAAGTTTCAAAACCGTCTTTGGTACGGTATTTCGCCAGAATGGTATCGACCTTTTTGAAGTTGGCATCGACTTTTGCCAGCAATTCCGGGTTAGCTTTTTGCAGTTGTGGACGCAGCTGATCGACAATTTTCTGCGAGCCTTCAACGTTAGCCTGGAAATCCCACAGATCGGTGTGGCTGTAGCGATCTTCTTCACCGCTAATTTTGCTGGCTGCCACTTCCTCAATCAGTCCCGCTGCGCCGCCAACCACTTTTGAAGGTGGGAAAGCCAGTTCACTGATGCGTTTATGCAAATCGACCACATCGGTATAAAGCTGGTCAGCGTACTGATCCGTTGTCGCCAAACAAGGCTTTTTCCAGACGGTGGAAACCGGTGAATTTGGGGTCGGCAGCTTTTTGCTCGTAATCATCCTCACGGGCGTCAATGCTGCCATCCAGATCGGAGAACAGTTCAGCGATCGGTTCAATGCGCTCATAGTGCTGGCGCGTCGGTGCATACAGTGCTTTCGCTTTTTCGATATCGCCCGCTTTAATGGCGTCGGTAAAGGCTTTAGTGTCGGTCAACAGCTGCGTGGTTTCCGCCATGACATACGCCTTATATGCGGTAATTGCACCGCCGAGGCTTAACAGTGCATCACTTTGCGCCGCATCCGCCGTCGCCTCGCCTTTGACGATCAACTTCCCTTTCGGGTTAGTCAGCAGACCGCAGGTCATATCGTATTCACCAGGCTGTAAATTCGCCGTCATTTTCTGGCTAAAACCAGGGGCGATATTTTCCCGCTCTTCCACCACCATCACGCCTTTGAGGATCTCCCACTCCAGCGCCTTCTGACTGTGGTTCTGAATGATAAACTGCGTTTTCCCGGCGTTAACCGTAATAGTCATTGGTTCGCACTGCTTATCCGTCACGGTCACTTTGACTTGCGGAATATCGGCGGCGTTAGCCATAAAAGCAGAAGAGAACAGCGCAGCCACGCTTAATTGCAGTGCGCTACGACGGAAGTTAATGGTCATGACGAGACTATCCCTTTAAAGTATGTTGTAACTAAGCAAGAGTTTGCGTCGTATTTGTTACGCGGAGCGAGACGCTGTCGTTCCTGCACGTGGCGGCAGAGCAAACGCCACCAGCGCCGGGATGAGATAAATAAACCAGACGGCGACTTCGCTGACGCTCGGCGCTTCCTGATAACCAAAAATACCTTCCATCAGCGTGCCGAACAGCGAGTGAGTTGAGAGCACCGCGCTCATATCGAAGGCAATTTCCTGAAAGTGGTTCCATAATCCGGCTTCATGAAATGCGCGAATGGCACCTGCTGCCAGCCCTGCGGCGACGAAGAGAATAAACAGGCTGGTCCATTTGAAAAATGCGCCAAGATTGAGGCGAATACCGCCCCAGTAGAGCAGGAAACCAAGCACCACGGCCATGGCTAGGCCAAGCATTGCGCCGAGCGGCGGCCAGATCCCGACATCTTGTTGAAATGCCGCCACCAGGAAAAAGACCGACTCCAGCCCTTCCCTTGCAACGGCAAAAAAGACCATCATCACCAGCGCCCAGCCGTGATGATTCCCGCGCTGCAATGCGCTATCGACCGCCTGCTCCAGTTGCACTTTGACGTTGCGCGACACCTTGCGCATCCAGAAAACCATCCAGGTGAGGATCACCACGGCGATCACTGCCACGATACCTTCAAACAGCTCCTGCTCTTTTTGCGGAAATTCGCCGGTGGTTTCATTAATGAAGATACCCAAACCCAGGCACAACGCAGCGGCAAGCAACACGCCAATCCACATGACACCAATCCATCGGCCTCGCTGGGTACGCTTAAGATAGCTGGCAATCAAACTGACAATCAGCGCGGCTTCAAGTCCTTCGCGCAACATAATGAGAAACGGAACAAACATGCCACCCACCCTTAAACGTTTTTCTGAGTCAATCTATGCAAAGAAAAGTAAATCGCAGTGATAGCGATTATCATTACGGTGAAGAAAAACACAAGCGGAATGTAGTGATAATGATGAGGAAATGTAAAAATATTTTGAGAGAAAACACAGAGGGCAATCACTGATTGCCCTCTGTCTGCTTCCCATTATGACGTGGAATTTTCGGTCAAACGCCTTCCCTTAACCTTCCTGCAACCGTGACGGCGGCGCCGAATGATAGTGCGCATCTGCTTCGGCAAAGCGTTTTTGCATCGCCGCTGACGGCGCTTTACCCAGCAAACTAAACACCACAATCCCAATGCTGCCGAAGATAAAGCCCGGAATAATTTCGTACAGACCCAGCCAGCCGAACTGTTTCCAGACGATAACCGTCAGCGCACCGATGATCATCCCCGCCAGCGCGCCGTTGCGCGTCATGCGTGACCACGTCACCGAGAACAGCACCACCGGACCAAACGCCGCGCCAAAGCCTGCCCACGCGTAGCTCACCAGCCCCAGCACGCGGTTTTCCGGGTTCGCTGCCAACGCAATGGCCACCAGCGCCACCACCAGCACCATAACACGCCCTACCCACACCAGTTCTTTCTGGCTGGCATGTTTACGCAGAAATGCTTTGTACAGATCTTCGGTAATCGCACTGGAACATACCAGCAACTGACAGCTTAACGTTGACATCACCGCCGCCAGAATCGCCGACAGCAGGATCCCGGCTATCCACGGGTTAAACAGAATTTGCGCCAGTTCGATAAACACGCGCTCGGCATTCTGATTTACCGCACCTGCTACCGCCGGATGATCATTAAAGTAAGCAATCCCAAAGAAGCCGACAGCCACCGCCCCTGCCAGGCAGAGGATCATCCAGGTCATACTGATACGACGCGCATGGACGATGCTATGGTGAGAATCCGCCGCCATAAAACGCGCCAGAATATGCGGCTGCCCGAAGTAACCCAGCCCCCAGCCCATCAGCGAGATAATGGCGACAAAATTCAGCCCTTTAAGCATATCAACGTTTTCAATGCTCTTTTGTTTGATCACTTCCAGCGAGTCGCCAAATCCACCTACGCTGATAATGACAATAACCGGCGTCAGGATCAGGGCAAAAATCATCAGACTGGCCTGTACGGTATCGGTCCAGCTCACCGCGAGGAACCCACCAATAAAGGTATAAAGGATGGTCGCCGCTGCACCTGCCCACAGAGCCGTTTCGTAGCTCATGCCAAAGGTGCTTTCAAACAGACGCGCGCCTGCCACAATGCCCGAAGCGCAATAAATGGTGAAGAACAGCAAAATAACCAGCGCGGAGATAATACGCAAAATACGGCTTTTATCTTCAAAGCGCCCGGTGAAATAATCCGGCAAGGTTAAGGCGTTATTGTTGTATTCGGTATGCACACGCAACCGCCCGGCCACCAGCTTCCAGTTAATCCATGCGCCTAATGTCAGGCCAATAGCGATCCAGCTTTCAGAAATCCCGGAAAGAAAGACTGCGCCCGGCAACCCCATTAACAGCCAGCCGCTCATATCCGACGCACCCGCCGATAACGCCGTTACAAACGGCCCAAGGCTGCGACCGCCCAGAATATAGTCGTCAAAGTTTTTAGTCGATCGCCAGGCGATAAACCCAATCAATATCATGCCAAAGATATAGACACAAAATGTCACCAACATCGGTGTGCTAATAGCCATCTAAAGTCTCCAAAAAATTATTATCGGCAATGTCGAAACTTGCCGTTATATCTGCCACCGGAACGGGGTAACAGAGTTTATGTTTACCAGGGCGACCGTATCCTGCCGGAAGCGTTGGTTATTCACAATCGATTTAACACATCATTTACATTAAATTTTAGTGCCCAGCGATACTATTTTTCATCAGGTTGCACTCCCTCACATTTTTTGCGGTTGCACCTGTCAAAAATGTTAACTGCCGCAGAGAAAAAGTCTGCGTTATTTTTTTATTCCCTGTCATATCGATTTCTTTTATTAACATTTAATTCATTTTTAAGCTTGCTACGTAAGTCACATTTAACATGGTTGCACAAAGTTGCAACATAATAGATATTTCACAATAACGTTAAGTTGCACCTTTCAGAACAACAGGAGTAATGGCATGGGAACCACCACCATGGGGGTTAAGCTGGACGACGCGACGCGTGAGCGTATTAAGTCTGCCGCGACACGTATCGATCGCACGCCACACTGGTTAATTAAGCAGGCGATTTTTTCTTATCTTGAACAACTGGAGAACAGCGATACCCTGCCGGAGCTGCCTGCGCTGCTTTCTGGCGCTGCCAATGAGAGCGATGAAGCACCGACTCCGGCAGAGGAACCACACCAGCCATTCCTCGACTTTGCCGAGCAAATTTTGCCGCAGTCAGTTTCCCGTGCTGCCATCACCGCTGCCTATCGCCGCCCGGAAACCGAAGCGGTTTCTATGCTGCTGGAACAAGCTCGTCTGCCGCAGCCGGTTGCTGAACAGGCGCACAAACTGGCATATCAACTGGCAGATAAACTGCGTAATCAAAAAAACGCCAGTGGTCGCGCAGGCATGGTTCAGGGGCTATTACAGGAGTTTTCACTGTCATCGCAGGAAGGCGTGGCGCTGATGTGTCTGGCAGAAGCGTTATTGCGTATTCCCGACAAAGCCACCCGTGACGCGTTAATTCGCGACAAAATCAGCAACGGTAACTGGCAGTCACATATTGGTCGTAGCCCGTCTTTGTTTGTAAATGCCGCCACCTGGGGGCTGCTGTTTACCGGCAAACTGGTTTCTACCCATAACGAAGCCAGCCTCTCCCGTTCGCTGAACCGCATTATCGGTAAGAGCGGTGAACCACTGATCCGCAAAGGTGTGGATATGGCGATGCGCCTGATGGGCGAACAGTTTGTCACCGGTGAGACCATCGCGGAAGCATTAGCCAATGCCCGCAAGCTGGAAGAGAAAGGTTTCCGTTACTCTTACGATATGCTCGGCGAAGCCGCGCTGACCGCCGCAGATGCGCAGGCGTATATGGTGTCCTATCAGCAGGCGATTCATGCCATTGGTAAAGCGTCCAACGGTCGTGGCATCTATGAAGGGCCGGGCATTTCAATCAAACTGTCGGCGCTGCATCCGCGTTATAGCCGCGCCCAGTACGACCGGGTAATGGACGAGCTTTACCCGCGTCTGAAATCATTAACCCTGCTGGCGCGTCAGTATGATATTGGTATCAACATTGACGCCGAAGAGGCCGATCGTCTGGAGATCTCCCTCGATTTGCTGGAAAAACTCTGTTTCGAGCCTGAACTGGCAGGCTGGAACGGCATCGGTTTTGTTATTCAGGCTTATCAGAAACGCTGCCCGCTGGTGATCGATTACCTGATTGATCTCGCCACCCGCAGCCGTCGCCGTCTGATGATTCGCCTGGTGAAAGGCGCGTACTGGGACAGTGAAATCAAGCGTGCGCAAATGGACGGCCTTGAAGGTTATCCAGTTTATACCCGTAAGGTGTATACCGACGTTTCTTATCTCGCCTGTGCGAAAAAGCTGCTGGCGGTGCCGAATTTAATTTATCCGCAGTTCGCGACGCACAACGCCCATACGCTGGCGGCAATTTATCAACTGGCGGGTCAAAACTACTACCCGGGTCAGTACGAGTTCCAGTGCCTGCATGGTATGGGCGAGCCACTGTATGAGCAGGTCACCGGGAAAATCGCCGACGGTAAACTTAATCGTCCGTGTCGTATTTATGCCCCTGTCGGCACACATGAAACGCTGCTGGCGTATCTGGTGCGTCGCCTGCTGGAAAATGGTGCCAACACCTCGTTTGTTAACCGTATTGCCGACACCTCTTTGCCACTGGATGAACTGGTTGCCGATCCGGTCGCGGCTGTAGAAAAAATTGCGCAACAGGAAGGGCAAACAGGCTTACCGCATCCGAAAATTCCCCTGCCGCGCGATCTTTACGGTCAGGGGCGCGATAACTCGGCAGGATTAGATCTTGCCAATGAACATCGTCTGGCATCGCTCTCCTCTGCCCTGCTCAACAGCGCACTGCAAAAATGGCAGGCCCAGCCAATGCTGGAACAGCCGGTTTCGACAGGTGAAATGTCGCCCGTTATTAACCCGGCAGAACCAAAAGATATCGTTGGCTATGTGCGTGAAGCCACGCCGCGTGAAGTGGAACAGGCACTGGAAAATGCTGTCAATAACGCGCCAATCTGGTTTGCCACTCCTCCGGCTGAACGTGCGGCGATATTGCATCGCGCTGCCGTGCTGATGGAAAGCCAGATGCAGCAACTGATTGGTATTCTGGTGCGTGAAGTCGGAAAAACCTTCAGTAACGCCATCGCCGAAGTGCGTGAAGCCGTCGATTTTCTCCACTATTACGCGGGACAGGTGCGGGATGATTTCGCTAACGAAACCCACCGTCCATTAGGGCCTGTGGTGTGTATCAGCCCGTGGAACTTCCCGCTGGCGATTTTCACCGGGCAGATCGCTGCCGCTCTGGCGGCAGGTAACAGCGTACTGGCAAAACCGGCAGAACAAACGCCGCTGATTGCCGCGCAAGGGATCGCCATTTTGCTGGAAGCGGGTGTACCGCCAGGCGTAGTGCAGTTGCTGCCAGGTCAGGGTGAAACCGTAGGTGCGCAACTGACGGGGGATGATCGCGTGCGCGGGGTGATGTTTACCGGTTCAACCGAAGTCGCCACGTTACTGCAACGCAATATCGCCAGCCGCCTGGACGCTCAGGGTCGCCCCATTCCGCTCATTGCTGAAACCGGCGGCATGAACGCGATGATTGTCGATTCTTCAGCACTGACCGAACAGGTCGTCGTGGATGTACTGGCTTCGGCGTTCGACAGTGCAGGTCAGCGTTGTTCGGCGCTGCGTGTACTGTGCCTGCAAGATGAGATTGCCGACCACACGCTGAAAATGCTGCGCGGCGCAATGGCTGAGTGCCGAATGGGTAATCCGGGTCGCCTGACCACCGATATCGGGCCGGTAATTGATAGCGAAGCGAAAACCAATATTGAGCGTCATATTCAGACCATGCGCAGCAAAGGCCGTCCGGTGTTCCAGGCGGTGCGGGAAAACAGCGAAGATGCCCGTGAATGGCAAAGCGGCACTTTTGTTGCTCCGACGCTGATCGAACTGGATGACTTTGCCGAATTGCAAAAAGAGGTCTTTGGTCCGGTGCTGCATGTGGTGCGCTACAACCGTAATCAATTGCCGGAGCTGATCGAGCAGATTAACGCTTCCGGTTATGGTCTGACGCTCGGCGTCCATACGCGTATTGATGAAACCATTGCCCAGGTCACTGGCTCAGCGCATGTCGGTAATTTGTATGTTAATCGCAATATGGTTGGTGCGGTGGTTGGTGTGCAGCCGTTCGGCGGCGAAGGGTTGTCCGGTACAGGTCCGAAAGCAGGCGGTCCGCTCTATCTCTACCGTCTGCTGGCGAATAGCCCGGAAAGCGCGCTGGCAGTGACACTCGCGCGTCAGGATGCAGAGTATCCGGTCGATGCACAGTTGAAAGCCGCATTGACTCAGCCACTGAATGCACTGCGGGAATGGGCGGCAAACCGGGCAGAATTGCAGACGTTATGTGCGCAATATGGTGAGCTGGCGCAGGCAGGAACACAGCGATTGCTACCTGGACCGACGGGTGAACGTAATACCTGGACACTGCTGCCGCGTGAGCGCGTGTTGTGTATTGCCGATGATGAACAGGATGCATTAACTCAGCTTGCCGCCGTGTTGGCCGTTGGCAGTCAGGTGCTGTGGACGGATGACGCGCTGCATCGTCAGCTAGTGAAGGCATTGCCATCGGCAGTCAGCGAACGTATTCAACTGGCGAAAGCGGAAAATATTACCGCTCAACCGTTCGATGCGGTGATCTTCCACGGTGATTCGGATCAGCTTCGTGCACTGTGTGAAGCGGTTGCCGCGCGGGATGGCGCAATTGTTTCGGTGCAGGGTTTTGCCCGTGGCGAAAGCAATATCCTGCTGAAACGGCTGTATATCGAACGTTCGCTGAGTGTGAATACCGCTGCCGCTGGCGGTAACGCCAGTTTAATGACGATCGGTTAAACAGGTAGCCGGAGGATGTTACAACCTCCTCCGGCATCTTTAACGTGGTCGAATCCCCTCAATAATAATCCGCTGCACGTTTTCAACCGTTTGATTGAAAAATACCTCATCGCGCAACGTCGCGCCTGTCACCGCCTCCACCTGAGGGGCGAAATCGGCGTAATGTTGAGTGGAAGCCCAAATCATAAAAATCAGATGCTGCGGGTCAATCGGCGCGAGTTTGCCGCTTTTGACCCAACCGGCAATCAGCGCCGATTTCTCATCAATTAATGCTTTCAAATCGCCCGTCAGTTCATCCATTAACAGCGACGCGCCTGCCAGCATCTCCATACAGAACAGGCGCGAAGCCTGCGGATAATCACGGGAGACTTCCAGCTTCAGACGGATGTACTCTTTGATCGCCGCCAGCGGGGCGAAATCTTCACGAAACGCTTTTAACGGTGCCAGCCAGATATCGAGAATCTGCCGCAGCACGGCAATATACAGCGCCTCTTTTGACGGAAAGTAATACAGCAGATTGGTTTTTGAAACACCCGCCAACTCTGCGATCTGCTCCAGCCTTGTGCCGTGAAAACCGAATTGTGAAAAAGTGTCCAGTGCCGCACCAAGAATCGCTTTTTTCTTCGCACTCACTGCGCGCGAACGTTTACCCGTTGTTTTCACTGCGCCTTGCGTCATGCGCTCACCCCTCTTGTAGACTGGCAACAGGATAGCAAAATCAGCACGATGCCTCGACCATCAACATTCACGGCACGAATGAATAATGGTGGAATGAGCGAGAAAGGTATTAACACGAGGATATTAAGGAGAGTACCAGAACGAAAAACCGCCGGAATTACCGGCGGCAGTGGCGTATTGACGCGCGTCAGACAAAACGCATTCGTCATAGAGTAGCCCGGCTAGTTGTTGCTTTTGCCGTGACTGCTTTTGCCCCCTTTTTTTCCTGCTTCAGATGCGCGCTGCGGGTCATTTTTGAAATTCCCCCCGCTGTGCTGTCCACCTTTTTTACCTGCTTCTGATGCTCTTTCGCGGTCTTCTGCAAAATTGCCGGAACCGCCTCGATGGTTTGCCATTACTGACCTCCGTCATCATAGTGCCCAGGATTAACGCGGCGTATGGCGGGTGCCATATTTTCGCTACGTGGGACTAAGCTTAGTGAACTGACGCGGGTAAGCCTGCGTTTGGTAATATCCTGCAACAGCTTCTTAGCGAGAATAGATATCATTTCCGGTAATCAGCCATAAGCCGCTCTTATGATTAAAAAAACACTATGGGATAAAAATGTATCATTTTGCGACAAAATTACATGCTTGTGAAAATTGTTATAAATCAAATAAGTGGTTGTGAAATTTGCACTCTGAATAGGACGTCTTATCTTTAAATGAGTGGTAGCGAATCGCTACGGAATAGAGATAACACGAGGAGTGGTTAGAAATGGCTAAAGTTCTGGTGCTTTATTATTCCATGTACGGACATATCGAAACGATGGCGCGTGCAGTCGCTGAAGGCGTAAGCAAAGTCGATGGCGCAGAAGTTGTCGTTAAGCGTGTACCGGAGACCATGCAGCCGCAATTATTCGAAAAAGCAGGCGGTAAAACGCAAACTGCGCCCGTTGCAACCCCGCAAGAACTGGCCGATTACGACGCGATTATTTTTGGTACACCAACCCGCTTTGGCAATATGTCAGGCCAGATGCGTACTTTCCTGGATCAGACTGGCGGCCTGTGGGCTTCCGGCGCTCTGTACGGCAAACTGGCGAGCGTCTTTAGTTCGACCGGCACCGGCGGCGGTCAGGAACAGACTATCACTTCAACCTGGACGACCCTTGCACATCACGGCATGGTGATTGTCCCCATTGGCTACGCAGCACAGGAATTATTTGACGTCTCGCAGGTTCGCGGCGGAACGCCTTATGGCGCGACCACCATTGCAGGCGGTGACGGTTCGCGCCAGCCCAGTCAGGAAGAGTTGTCTATCGCACGTTACCAGGGGGAATATGTTGCTGGTCTGGCAGTCAAACTTAATGGCTAATCTTCAACAGGAGGATACGCATGCCAACTCAAGAAGCGAAAGCTCATCACGTGGGTGAATGGGCATCTCTGCGCAATACGTCGCCGGAAATAGCCGAGGCCATTTTTGAAGTCGCCGGGTACGACGAGAAAATGGCGGAAAAAATTTGGGAAGAAGGTAGCGATGAAGTGTTAGTCAAAGCCTTTGCCAAAACCGATAAAGATTCGCTTTTTTGGGGCGAACAGACCATCGAACGTAAAAACGTTTAACCAGTGACTCCCCCGTTTCTCGCGGGGGAGTTTTCTGTTATTTCACTGCTTCATTCAACACGCTATCAAACTTATCCATTGGACAGAAACCATCAGCGTCTATCGGGCAACCGCTTAATTCCAGCGTCACCCGCTGAGCCGGAGCCTGTAACGTTAACGCGTCGGCATTACGCAACTGTTCCGAACTTTGATAAACATATTCAATTTTCATCAAATCACGATTGGCTTTGCTGTCATGCCAACGCTGGAAAACGATTTTGCCGCCAATTGGCGTGCGTTCGTTCTGGTCATGCAACTGATAGGGTTTAAAGTCCAGCGCGGTCAGCAATGAGGCGATGTTAGAGTCATGCCCCACCAGCACAGTGATTTTCGGTGCGCTGGCACGATCGGTGGCCAGGGCTTTGTCGATATAACTGACCAGCGGTTTCGCAACATTGCGCGCTACTTCCGGTGAGGTAAACAAGCTGTCCTGGTAGCCGTTTTTCAGCTTCGACAACACCTTCCACTGTTGGTCAGATTTAATTTCCCCCCACGCCACCTGATCCATCGGGAAACCTTCGTAGTATTGCAAAGTGAAAGCATCCACCAGCGAGTTGCCTACTTTCAATGGCCCGGAAACGCCCGGCTCTTGTTGATACTTCGCACTGAAGGTATTTTTGCCATCCACCAGCGAACATTGCTGCTTCTCTTTACAGGCTGGAGAGTCTTTATAGTTAACGATTTTTTCCAGTAGCTGATAGCTGTCAGTCAGTTGTAGTTTGCTGAACTCTTTCTCCATTGCCGCCACCGCCTGCTCACTGAATGCGGCGGAATCATCGGTGATTACCGGGTTAAAGGTTGGATCCATAGTGCCCATTTTTTCCTGGTGATGAACAGGAATATCACATCCAGGGAATGCGCCAGTAATAAAGAATTGTGCGGTAGCGACGGTACGTTGCAGGCTGTTTGCGTAGGCATAAACGGTGTCCGGTGGCGGGCATTCACCCGACTTTACCATCCCCTGCTCTGCCAGCCACTCACGCATGTAATGCCCCATATACACTTCCAGCACGCCCCCTTTAGTGGTGAGCTGCCCGCCGGGAACATCCCATTCTGGCCATTTATTCGGCGTCGACTGCTCAAGCACACTGCCATTATTAGCCAGCGGTGCGCGTAAGTTATGGCGACTCATCATAAGCACTTGCTGTAGCTGATAGCCCTCCGGTACAGCCTGTGCCTGAGTATTTGAAGAAAGCAAAGCCATCCCTGCCACGGCTGCGGCGATTAGCGTTTTTTTCATTCCTCACACCTCTTTTGTTATCAATGATTAAAGAGTGTGACAGAAATATGACTTATTTCCGGGAACCGGTTCGCAAATTAGCAGATAACGAGGCGGGAAACTTGCAGGGCACCAGGCGATGACTGACAGTAGCTGCGCTATCGCCTGGTTTGTATCGTTAAACTAATATCTGAAACAGCACGGCAAAAAGAATGATATTGGCAATGACAATGGTCCAACCGTTATAAAGCATATATTTCAGATGGGTTGATTGTGCCAGCCCCATTTGACCAAACATATCCGATGAAGGGAAAGGCCCAAACCAGTCCACTTGCGATGAGGCCAACAATACCGCCGTTGTCCCCTGTGGCGGCACTCCCGCAGCCATCAACATCGGACCAAATATTTTGTGCGTAAAGGTCATCTGAGCAACAGCGGCGCCTGGCACATGACCGATAATGTTAAAGGCAAAAATACAGAAGCAAAGCCATGCTGGTGATATCCCGGTTAACAGAGGTTGAGTGTATTCGAGCAACCCCTGATACGCCTGCAGGCTATCCATAAGTTCCAGAATCGGGTTATACAGCCAGTAGAGCAGAAACATCCACACCAGTCTGCCACACCCCTTATACAGCGCCTGCAGTATCCCGGCAGGGCTTAATCCTCCCACCAGTCCGGTGATCAAAGCCACCAGTAACATCACGATAATGGCAAAACTAAAACCTGCTTTTATCACTACACCGATAACCGCCATAACAATAATGGTTGCGGCAAATGCCAGCGCGCTGAGCTTGCGACGGCGAACACGGGCGGGCTGCTCTTCTTCCTGAGTTTTCTCAGAGAGATCCACTTCGTAATGTAATTTTCCTTCCGTCATCTTCTGAATTCGCCCGGCCATGATCCAGCCAGCGAATAACGTCACGGCGCTCATTGGTAGCCCAACGTACATCAGGTATTGCGGATAAGTCAGGCCGCCGAGTTGTAAAATCGTCACGGTACTGGGAGTAAATGGCCCGGTAAACAATCCCACTGAACCCGCCGTCATCATCAGTGCAGCCACCGTGGGAGGCGTCAGCCGTACTGCCGCCGCCACAGGAATAATCACCGCGACAATAATGGCATTGCCACCTGCCATAGTGCCCAGCGCGCCACAGATGAGAATGGAAGAGACAACGATGCCAAATTTGACCCGCGTCTGGCTGGAAAGCCCGATACGATGTACCACAAATTTGACCAGTTCAACGGCGGCTCCGGTACGTGTTGCCACTTCCCCGACACCGGCACCAAGCATAATGATCAGACCAACTGTGGCGATAAACGATCCCGTCGATTTTGCCAGCATGGTGCCCATTTCAGGTAAGCCGGTGGAAGTCATTATCATCGCAATAATAATCGATGAAATAACCGCCAGAACAATATCGACGCCTATCAACGAGAGCACCGCTAACGCTACCAGCGGTGTAAAACCAAGCAGTCCGAGTTCATTACCTGGACGCCCCTGACACCAGAACGCTGTCAGTAAAAAAACAACCAACAGTAAACCAATAATGACATTCTTTTTGGTGATATTTTGTCTGGTTAGCGAACCACCAGCGAGCATTGAGTCACTCATATAACTCCTTAACCCCATCGAATCGACCATCAATATCAGCCGATGTATTTGGACAGCTCAGAAAATACCCCCCCTCGTTATTATTGTTAGCAAAATGCACTGAGGGTTTGTCCGGGTACTACAGGTATTATTCTGAGTTCGTAATTAACCCCTTTAGGTGGGCAAATAACGCATTGTTACCAGAACAGGCGTTACAGATTAAATTTATGTTAACTCGGTGTTACCATGAAATGACTTTTTATCTATTGTCTATAACTCTGGGTTAACTCTTAATGAAACTGCGCCACCTGGAAATCTTCTATGCCGTAATGACATGCGGGACACTTTCCCGGGCAGCGGAATCGCTGAATATTTCCCAGCCGGCCGCCAGTAAAGCGTTAAAAAACGCTGAACAAAAACTCGGGTTTCAGCTCTTTCAGCGAGTGCGTGGCAAGCTTCTTCCAACCAGCGAAGCGATCACACTTTTTGAAAAAGCGCAGTCGATTTATCACGAACTCGATAACCTGCGACTGCTGGCCGATAACCTGACGCGAGATCCGCGAGCCAGAATAGCTCTGGGATGTCTGCCAAGCCTGGGATTAAGTCTGGTGCCGGAAATAGTCACTGCGTTTTACCAGCAGAATGCGAATCTGGTAATGACACTGACGACAGAGCACACCGAAACGTTGGTTAAAAAGCTTGATCTCCGCGAGATTGATCTGGCTCTGACGCTACAGCCGATTCAACAGGGGGAGATTATGACGACGCTGATAGCCGAAGTTCCGCTGGTTTATATCGACCGGGACTATCGACAGGGCGCGGTAGAAATAGACAAGATTGACCAACAACGCTGGATTTCTCCCGGCCCCTATTCCCTTTCTGATGCAATAGCTAAACGACGTGATTTTTTGACGACACGCCTGAATGTCCAGACCTATTACATGGCGACTGAATTTGTAAAACGAGGAATGGGATGCAGTATTACCGATATTTTCTCTGCCCGTCATAACCTCCCGGCAGAGACAATTCACCCCATCGCCCCCCCAATGAAAATTGACCTTTGTTTGCTACGCCGTGCCGATGTTTCGCTTAGCCCTATTACACAAAAATTTGTCGATTTCCTCTGTCAGCAATTACGTCAGCAACTGCGAGCCATTAACCTTGAGTTATACCCTGAAAATAAAAAGTCAATTGCTCCTCAGGCCTAAATGTTTTGACATATCCCCAACGCACTTATTAGCGGTGGATATCTCAGGTGATGAAAAAACGCATTGTAGTTATTGGCGGCGGGGTAATTGGTCTGGCGACAGCATGGGTGCTGGTAAAACAGGGCCATCAGGTGCAATTGTTAGAACGCAACAGTCAGGCAGGCGTCGCCACCAGTTTCGCTAATGGCGGGCAACTCAGCTATCGCTACGTTGCCCCTCTGGCGGATAAAGGCGTACCGATGCAGGGGCTTAAATGGATGGGGAAAAGTGACTCCCCTCTGAATATGCGTTTGCGCCTGTCATTTAGCCAGTGGCGCTGGTTGCTGGCGTTTTTAATGTCCTGTAATAGCCGGACAAATAAACTCAATGGCGACCATATTTTACGCTTATCACTGTTAAGTCGTCAGGTCATGGAAGCATGGTTGCTGGAAGATAATCTTGATGATTTTCACTGGCGCCGTTCTGGCAAACTGATTATTCATCGCCGTCAGCAAGATTTAGCCAAAGCGGCAAAAGGCATTGATCCGCAATTTCAACAGGCTTTATCACGCGAAGAGTGTGTTCATCTTGAACCTGCACTAAAACATATTGGTCATTCCCTGTGCGGTGGTATTTACTCCCCCGGCGATGAAACGGCAGATTGCTATAAGTTCTGTCAGGCATTACTTACCAAACTTAATGCCAGCGCGAATTTTTCGCTACAAACCGGTTGTGAAGTTTTGCAGTTGAATAAAAAAGGTGAGCGCATTGTCTCTATTACCACCCGCACTGGAACGCTGGTTGCGGATGATTATGTCGTTGCCGCCGGTAATGGCAGCACGCATTTGCTTGCCGGAACCGGGACTCACGTACCGCTCTGCGGTTTGAAAGGTTACAGTCTGACGCTCCCCTTCCCACAAAAAATGGGGATCGCACCACAAATCAGTGTCACCGACTATGGTCATAAAATTGTCTATGCCCGACTCGGTGATCGGTTGCGCATCGCCGCCATGGTCGATATTGGCTATGACGGTAATGAACTGCGCTCTGAACGCATTGGCGCCCTAAAACAGATCGTAGCGGCCAGCTTTCCGCAACTACAAGGTATCGATGAGGCCGAATTATGGACGGGTATGCGTCCATCCACCCCTGCGGGTCCGCCACTATTAGGACGGGCGAAGTATCAAAATCTATGGATGAATCTTGGTCAGGGCAGTCTGGGCTTTACGCTGGCGGCGGGTAGTGCCGTGGTGTTAGGCGCTCTGCTGTCGGGCGAAGACCCTGCAATTTCACTTGATGGACTGACATGGAGCCAATCAGCTTGAATATCAAACGTAATAACCCACAACCGCGTCTTGCCGCCAGCGTGGAATATGGCAATCTTGTTTTTCTCTCCGGTCAGACACCGAAGAGCAATACCCCGTCCATCGCGCAACAAACGCGCGAAGTGCTGGAGAAAATCGACGAATTACTTGCGGCAGCTGACAGTGATAAATTTCATCTCTTGTCCGCTCAGATATGGTTAAAAGATATCAGCCGCGATTTTGCCGATTTCAACGACGTATGGGTTAGCTGGATACCAGAAGGATATAGCCCGGCACGTGCTACCGTACAAGCTGAGATGGCCCGCCCGGAGATTCTGGTTGAAGTGATGGTAACTGCGGTAAAAGCGGGATAAGCCCCCATTTTCTGCCCCCTGGCAAGGTCGTCATGGGGCATCCCTGAAGGTTAAACGTCCCCTCTTTTACCTGCCAACATTCAGGCTGAAAATATCATTTTTAGTTATGTTGTTGTCTCTGGCCTACGATTTTTTCTGATTTCCCCTACACTTAACACTGATACCTTGTCAGGGGTTTCCCTTTGTCTGTATTGATTTACGCGAGATAACGCTATGGAATTAAAGGATTATTACGCCATCATGGGCGTGAAACCGACGGACGATCTCAAGACAATCAAGACCGCCTATCGTCGACTGGCCCGTAAATACCATCCCGATGTCAGTAAAGAACCCGATGCCGAAGCCCGCTTTAAAGAGGTCGCTGAAGCGTGGGAAGTGTTGAGTGATGAGCAACGTCGCGCTGAGTATGATCAGATGTGGCAACATCGCAACGATCCGCAATTTAACCGTCAGTTCCATCATGGCGACGGTCAGAGTTTTAACGCCGAAGATTTTGACGATATCTTCTCGTCAATTTTCGGTCAACATGCCCGCCAGAGCCGCCAACGCCCCGCCACACGTGGCCACGATATTGAAATCGAAGTGGCGGTATTCCTTGAAGAAACGCTTACTGAGCACAAGCGTACCATCAGCTATAACCTGCCGGTTTATAACGCCTTTGGCATGATCGAACAGGAAATCCCGAAAACGCTGAATGTGAAGATCCCGGCGGGCGTCGGCAATGGTCAACGCATCCGCCTGAAAGGCCAGGGGACGCCGGGCGAAAACGGTGGCCCGAATGGCGATTTGTGGCTGGTGATTCATATTGCGCCGCATCCGTTGTTTGATATTGTCGGTCAGGATCTGGAAATTGTGGTGCCGGTTAGCCCGTGGGAAGCGGCGCTGGGTGCTAAAGTCACCGTCCCAACACTGAAAGAAAGCATTTTGCTGACTATCCCGCCAGGCAGTCAGGCCGGGCAACGATTACGCGTTAAAGGCAAAGGTCTGGTGAGCAAAAAACAGACCGGCGATCTGTATGCGGTACTGAAAATCGTGATGCCGCCGAAACCAGATGAAAACACTGCCGCGCTGTGGCAGCAACTGGCAGACGCCCAGTCGTCTTTTGATCCACGCAAAGATTGGGGGAAAGCATGATGGCTAATGTTATGGTGACTTTTACCATTACCGAATTTTGCCTGCATACCGGCATCTCTGAAGAGGAGTTGAATGAAATTGTCGGTTTGGGGGTGGTTGAACCGCGTGAGATCCAGGAAACAACCTGGGTATTTGACGACCATGCCGCCATTGTGGTGCAACGCGCGGTACGGCTGCGTAATGAGCTGGCGCTGGACTGGCCGGGGATCGCGGTGGCGCTGACGTTAATGGATGATATTGCACATCTGAAACAGGAAAACCGCCTGCTGCGCCAGCGGCTTTCCCGGTTTGTGGCTCATCCGTGAGTTTGTTGCCTGATGCGACGCTTACCGCGTCTTATCAGGCCTACAAATCGGCATTATCTCTTTTGGTTGTCGCACTCCACCAACACCTGCAATAACTGGCTTAGTGCCGCGTAAAAACCAAAGCTATCATACTGACGGCAACGCGCAGCAAACTCCGGTAACCAGCGCCACAGCGCCGTCAGTGTTTTTTGCCGCAAACTTTCGATTCCTCGCGCAGGAACGGTCCCCTCTCCCAGCGAAAAATGCAGATGACTCAACAACTCGAGATAGATCGCCAGATGATCTGCCGGTTCGTTGAAATTGCCGCTGGTTTCCATCCCCGCCTCAACTAACAAGCGTTTAATCTCTTGCTCGTCCTGTTTGTAGGCCGATGCATACGGCAGCGCGGCTTGTTTGTCGGTCATCAGAAACAGGCCGCAAAAGTCAGCGGCCAGTTCCAGACGAGCATCGTCACGTACTGTCAGCGTGGCAATACGGTTTTCCAGATCATTCACCGCCGCTGTGAGCGGCGGTTCGCTTTTCAGCAACGAAAACCATTCAGCCATCTGCGCACTGGCGATTTGCGTCAGTTGTTCATCGTCCAGTTCACGGGAGAACAACTGCGCCAGCCAGGCGTAAACACAGGCAATCTGTTGTGCTGTCAGCGTGGTCATGATTTCACCTGCGACGCCGGAACATATTCGCACTGCGCCACCATCTCCACGGGGCCGTTAAACGCCGTCACCTGCTCCACTGTTCCGTTGTACTTCTCAATTTCCACCAGCGTAGTGTGTGCACTGGTCGCCTGCGCCAGCTGCGAAGTTCCGATGTCGATGGTCAACACGTTGGGGTTACCGTATTTGCACAGCGCACCAGGCTCGCCACCTTTATCTGGATCGTACCATGCCCCTTCGTGAATTCGCGCCACGCCGGGTGCATAGCGGTCAGAAACTACTGCTCCTGCCAACACCTGACCGCGAGCGTTAAACACGCGTACCACATCACCGTTACGAATACCGCGCGCACTGGCATCCTGCGGGCTAATAAATACTGGCTCTTTACCCGCTACCGTATATTGCTGACGCAGGGTTTCAGATTCACATAACTGTGAGTGAAGTCGGAAATCGGGATGCACAGATTGCAGATGCAACGGATACTTCTGCGAGCCGGGTCCACCGTGGGAACGTTCGATTTTCTCAAACCACATCGGATGCCCCTGACAATCGTCGTAGTTCATATCGGCGATGGTTTTCGAGTAGATCTCAATCAGGCCACTCGGCGTGCCCAGCGGTTCGAGATCCGGATCTTCGCGGAATGCCTGGTGGCGAACAAACATCTGCGGATGGTCAAACTCGACGTACTCTTTGTTATTCCAGAAGTCATCAAACGCTGGCAGATGAACGCCGCGTCCTTTGCCTTGTTGTACACCTTCCTGCCAGATGCGTTTCAGCCAGCCCATTTCGTCCAGTCCTTCGGTAAAGGCTTCTTCGCGATTAAAGCGGCGGCACAGCTCGCGGAAAATATCAAAGTCGTTGCGCGCCTCGAACTGCGGCGGCACGACCTGTTTCATGGCGATAATGCCACGGTTGGAGTGGTTGCCGTACTGGTCGAGATCGTTACGCTCAAACTGCGTGGTCGCAGGCAGCACGATGTCGGCAAAGCGGCAGGTTGAGGTCCACTGGTTATCTATGGCGATAACCGTTTCCAGCTTGCGCCAGCCTTCAATAATGCGGTTGATCTGCTGATGGCGATGGAACGGGTTAGTTCCGGCAAAAATACACATTTTCAGCGGCGGCAGTTTTACCGATTTACCGTTCCAGTTGATCACTTTCCCCGGTTCGAGGATCGCATCGATAAAACGGGCAATCGGAATGGTGCTGCTGTAGCCTTTGTAGTCACTGTTATCGTGAACAGGCGGAATCGACGTAGAGCCGGAGAAACCACTCAGAATAACGCCTTTACGCCCCGGCGTGCCTGCGCCGTTATAGTGCCAGCCAAAACCAAAGCCACCACCTGGCAGGCCAATTTGCCCCAGCATCGCCGCCAGAACGACAATCATCCACGCCCACTGTTCACCGTGCTGCATACGCTGCACGCACCAGCCAGAAATAATTTGCGTTCTGTTCGCCGCCATCTGCCGCGCCAGCCCACGAATGGTTTCGGCATCAATGCCGGTCAGTTTTTCAGCCCATGCGGCATCTTTCGGCTGACCGTCTTTCTCACCCAGCAGATACGGCAGGAACTGCTCAAAACCCACACAGTAGTTAGCGAGGAAGTTTTTGTCGTACAGGTTTTCACTGTACAGCGTATGTGCCAGCGCCAGTTGCAGCGGCACGTCAGTTTGCGGGTTAACCGCAATGTGCTTCACATGCTCGCGCCCCAGATACTCATGGGTGGATGTGACAACCGGATCGATGCTGATGACCACAACTTCACCGGCGGCGACTTTCGCTTTTAGCTGCTCGTAATATTCATAAACATCGTGATCCGGGCACCACCAGTTCGCTTGCTGGTTTTTCAGCAAATCGGAGCCCCACAGCACAATGGTTTTGCTGTTCTGCAATACCAGCGGCCAGGAGGTTTGCTGTTCATACACTTCCATCGAACCGACTACGCGCGGCAGGATCACCTGCGCAGCACCGGTAGAGTAATCTCCGCCCGTACCCACGCTATTACCATGCAAGGCAATAGCTTTCGCCAGCATCCCCGAAGCGTTATGGAACATCCCCGTCGATTGCCAACCACTGGCGGTCAGCAAGGCACTCGGCCCGTGAGTTTTCTGCACGCGTTCCAGTTCTTCATAGAACATGTCGAGGGCTTCATCCCAGCTCACGCGCACAAAACGGTTATCACCGCGCTGGGAGGTATCGCTGAGATGGCGCTTACGCAGCCAGTCCACGCGTACCATCGGATAACGAATACGCGCCGCGTTGTGTACGTGATCCGGCAATCCGGCGATCATTTTCGACGGATATTTATCCAGTTCGAACGGTTTTGCCGCCACAAAGCGACCATCCTTCACCGTCGCGCGGATAGCCCCCCAGTGCGATCCGGTCAGAATGCCCTCTTTCGAGGTGACGGCCTCAGTAGCCGCTTGCGCCGCAGTCGCACGGCGCGGCGTTAACAATGACGGCCCCAACATCCCGGCGACGGTTAAGCCGCCGAGCTGCGCCAGAAAACGCCGACGTGATGCCTGAAAGAGATCGTTATTGTTCATTATTTTTCTTCCTTCTTATCGCCGTGAGCCTTACCTGCGGTGTCAGACGCATTCATTTGCAGATATTTCAACAAGGTGCGTTCTTCACGTTTATCGAGGCTGGTAAAGCCAATCATGCCGTTGAGCGTGCCGATCCAACCATTAGCGTCAAAGTGGGAGATTTCCGGTGCGCCGTGGCACTGGTTACAGGTGCCGTTGTACAACGAATCCGCATAAGCCCAGATCGGTTTGATATCGTTCACCATGTCGCCTTTCTTCATCCACGCGGTGGCCTGTAACTTGCTCCACTCGGTATTGGTGTCGGTAACGGTGGTTTTCTCCAGCGTTTTCACCTGCTGCTGCACATCACCACGAATCGAGGCAACAAAGATGCGTTTGCCTGGGAACTGGGTGAGTACACGCTGACGTCCGGCGCTTTCTGTCCAGCCGGTAATCTCAATTTGCAGCCAGTCGCCGTCACGTTTAAGGACTTTCACTTCCGAAGCAGGCAGCAGTGAACCAGACGCTTCTTTATCGCCTTTCGCCGCATAAATCGGCTTAATATCAATAGAGTACAGCGTGTCACCACTGTCATTAGCACTGGCGCGCAACTCGTCGAACTGCTTACGGAAGCCGCTACTCATATCCGGTAACTGGTGGGCAATACCTTTATGACAGTCGATGCAAGATTGATTATCTTTCGCTGCCACCTTCATCTGACGTGCCGCTTCCGGATGCTGCTTCGCATGATCCATCGCATCGTAGTTATGGCAGGAGCGGCAGGTTGCCGAGTTGTTTTCTTTCATTCGCGCCCATTCACGCTCGGCAAGTTCCGCGCGTTTGGCTTCGAATTTTTCAGGTGTATCAATGGAGTGGGCAATAAAGGTCTGGTAGATATCGTTGCTCGCTTCCAGTTTGCGCTTCACCATGCCTGTAATATCCGGCGGGATATGACAGTCATGGCATTCAGCTCGCACGCCGGAGGCGTTCTGGAAATGCACCGACTGTTTATATTCTTCATACACCGGTTGCATACTGTGGCAACTGACACAAAATTCGGTTGTGCTGGTGACTTTGATCCCAACGTGTGGCAATACAATCAGCGCAATGCCAATCACAATCCCAATAGCGACCAGCGCCAGTACCGACCAACGAGCACTGGGTCGGCGTAGCGCGTTCCAGAGTTTCCGCATAATAGCCCCTGTAAAATTATGGTTTAGTGAAGCGATCTTAATGAGTAAATATGAACAGCGGCACTGGTCAGGATGAACGGCTTACGGCAGAATATGAACAGATATGAACAGAATGAGTAAAACCCTCTGATGCCACATCACATTGTTATTGTTGAAGATGAACCGGTTACCCAGGCACGATTACAATCCTACTTCACTCAGGAGGGGTATACCGTTTCCGTTACGGCGAGCGGTGCCGGGCTGCGGGAAATTATGCAGAATCAGCCGGTGGATTTAATTCTGCTGGATATCAACTTGCCCGATGAAAATGGCCTGATGTTAACCCGCGCCCTGCGGGAACGTTCGACGGTGGGGATTATTCTGGTTACCGGACGCAGCGATCGAATTGACCGTATTGTTGGGCTGGAAATGGGCGCAGACGATTACGTCACCAAACCGCTGGAACTGCGCGAACTGGTAGTACGGGTAAAAAATCTGCTCTGGCGAATCGACCTCGCGCGACAAGCTCAACCGCACACTCAGGACAACTGCTATCGCTTTGCGGGTTATTGCCTGAATGTGTCGCGCCATACGCTGGAGCGGGATGGCGAGCCGATTAAACTGACCCGCGCAGAGTATGAAATGTTGGTGGCATTTGTGACGAATCCGGGCGAAATTCTCAGCCGTGAACGTCTGCTGCGTATGCTTTCTGCGCGTCGGGTGGAAAACCCTGACCTGCGCACCGTCGATGTGTTAATTCGTCGTTTACGTCATAAACTCAGCGCAGATTTACTGGTGACGCAACATGGCGAAGGTTATTTCTTAGCCGCTGATGTGTGCTGATAAAAATAGACCGGACGAAATCCCCCTGGCGACAGCGAGCGGCGGATATGTTCACGGTCGGCATTTTTCGGCGTCAGAACTAAAATCGGTGGGCTGACATTATCAGACACCGATTGCCCCTGTAATTGCCTGATGGCCTGCTCAACTGCCAGTTCCCCCTGCCAGACCATTTGATCGCTGGCAGCCATAATCACTCTTCCCCGCTTCAGCCCGCGATACACCTGATGTGAAAGATAAAACGACACCACGGTAAGCGGCGTTTTCAGGTTACGCCCTTCACCCATTGCCGCCTCTGCCGCAATGGCCGTTCCGGCAACGACGTCGATTTCTGGATGGCGCTCCAGCATTTCCTGCAACAGGTTACGCTGGATTTCAATATCGTTGTCGCCGAGCGCAATATCGACAATACGCACCGGGCTTCCGGCAATGGCTGCGCGAAACCCCTCTACCATCTCCTTACTGCCCCCGGCGTTATCGGGGCCGGGCATCAACAGCACGTTCAGTGGTTTACCGTGCGCCCATTGCACCAGATATCGTCCTGGTTGATAGCCCATTTGAAACCAGGGCACACCAACGCGGCTTTTTATCTGTGAGTCGTCAATGGCATTCACCAGTTCGATCACCGGCAGACTTGCTACCTGCTTTTGCAGATCGGGAAATGACGTCGTGCTACTACCGAGCAAAATGGCCTCTGCGCCCCATTGCTTACACTGGTCGATTTGCGCCTGCTGGGTAGCTAACTGGCTGTAGCCGCCTGCCTCCAGCACTTTTAAATCCACACCGTAGCGGCGAGCAGCCTCCTGCATTCCATAGTTCAACGATAACCAGTATGAATCTTTCAGGCTGGGGTAAAGCGCGCACAGTTTCCATGCGCGTTTGGCTTTAAGCGGCGTAAAGGGTTGCACCGTGAAATGCTGCGCATCATGCCAGCGCAACAGGTTATCAGCCGAAAATGCCGGCAACATGAAAAGGGAAAGAAGTAAAAATAGCAGTACGCGCATGATAGCCTCATCAATAATAAGGCTTTATGCTAGATGTATTCCGCTTTGCGACTCAACATTTTTCACCTTAAGTACACCGACCGTGAATTTAACCCTGACCCGAAGGCTCTGGATGGGCTTTGCCCTGATGGCGCTGTTAACCCTGACCAGTACCCTGGTGGGATGGTACAACCTGCGCTTTATCAGCCAGGTGGAAAAAGACAACACTCAGGCATTGATTCCTACCATGAATATGGCGCGCCAGTTGAGCGAAGCCAGCGCCTGGGAACTTTTCGCCGCGCAGAACCTGACCAGTGCCGATAACGAAAAGATGTGGCAGGCGCAGGGGCGAATGCTCACCGCACAAAGCCTGAAGATTAATGCGTTGCTGCAAGCATTACGGGAACAAGGTTTTGATACCACCGCTATTGAACAACAGGAGCAGGAGATTTCCCGTTCGTTACGTCAACAAGGGGAGCTGGTGGGGCAGCGTTTGCAACTGCGCCAGCAACAACAGCAACTCAGTCAGCAGATAGTCGCCGCCGCCGATGAAATCGCACGCCTGGCGCAAGGTCAGGCGAATAATGCGGCCACCTCCGCCGGAGCTACCCAGGCCGGGATTTACGATTTGATCGAACAACATCAGCGTCAGGCCGCCGAAAGCGCACTCGACAGGCTGATTGATATCGATCTTGAGTATGTTAACCAGATGAATGAACTGCGCCTTAGCGCCCTGCGGGTGCAGCAAATGGTGATGAATCTGGGGCTGGAACTGATCCAGAAAAATTCGCCAACGCTGGAAAAGCAGCTCAATAATGCGGTGAAAATTCTGCAACGTCGGCAAATACGCATTGAAGATCCGGGTGTTCGTGCTCAGGTTGCGACAACGTTAACTACCGTTAGCCAATATAGCGATTTGCTGGCGCTGTATCAGCAGGACAGTGAAATCAGCAATCACCTGCAAACTCTCGCCCAAAATAACATCGCCCAGTTCGCGCAGTTTAGTAGTGAAGTCAGTCAGCTGGTCGACACCATTGAGCTGCGCAATCAGCACGGACTGGCGCATCTCGAAAAAGCCAGTGCACGCGGGCAATACAGCCTGGTATTGCTGGGAATAGTTTCACTTTGCGCACTGATTCTGATCCTCTGGCGCGTGGTTTATCGCTCAGTCACGCGTCCACTTGCCGAACAAACGCAGGCGCTGCAACGACTGCTGGACGGTGATATCGACTCCCCTTTTCCGGAAACCGCTGGCGTGCGGGAGCTGGATACCATCGGGCGGCTGATGGATGCGTTTCGCAGCAGCGTTCATGCGCTGAATCGCCAGCGCGAACAGCTGGCGGCACAAGTAAAAGCGCGCACGGCTGAATTACAGGAACTGGTGGTAGAACATCGACAGGCTCGTGCGGAAGCCGAAAAAGCCAGCCAGGCAAAATCTGCGTTTCTGGCGGCAATGAGCCATGAGATCCGCACACCGCTGTACGGTATTCTCGGCACCGCGCAACTGCTGGCAGATAACCCCGCACTTAACGCCCAGCGTGATGATTTGCGGGCAATTACCGACTCCGGCGAATCGCTGCTGACCATCCTTAACGATATCCTCGATTATTCGGCTATCGAAGCGGGGGGCAAAAATGTTTCGGTCAGCAATGAACCCTTTGAACCACGCCCGCTGCTGGAAAGTACCCTGCAATTAATGAGCGGGCGGGTGAAAGGTCGCCCGATTCGCCTGGCAACGGCAATTGCCAACGATGTACCGAGCGCGTTAATGGGCGATCCGCGACGTATTCGCCAGGTTATTACCAACTTGTTGAGCAACGCCGTGCGTTTCACTGACGAGGGGCAGATCGTCCTGCGCAGTCGCACTGATGGCGAGCAATGGTTGGTCGAAGTGGAAGACAGCGGCTGCGGTATTGATCCCGCGAAACTGGCAGAAATATTCCAGCCATTTGTTCAGGTAAGCGGCAAACGCGGCGGTACCGGGCTGGGGCTGACTATCAGTAGCAGTCTGGCTCAGGCGATGGGCGGCGAACTGAGCGCCACCAGCACGCCGGGGGCTGGAAGCTGTTTTTGTTTACGCTTGCCGTTACGTGTTGCCACTGCCCCCGTGCCAAAAACAGTCAATCAGGCGGTACGTCTGGACGGTTTACGTTTGCTGTTAATTGAAGATAACCCGCTAACCCAGCGAATTACCGTTGAGATGCTAAACACCAGTGGTGCGCAGGTCGTGGCTGTTGGCAATGCCGCGCAGGCGATAGAAACGCTGCAAAATAGTGAACCATTTGCTGCCGCACTGGTGGATTTTGATCTGCCGGATATCGACGGCATTACCCTTGCCCGACAACTGGTACAGCAATATCCGTCGCTGGTTTTGATTGGCTTTAGCGCCCATGTCATCGACGAAACGCTGCGCCAGCGAACCAGTTCGCTCTTTCGCGGGATTATCCCTAAACCAGTGCCGCGTGAAGTGCTCGGTCAGTTACTGGCGCACTATCTCCAACTGCAAACCAATAAAGATCAATCGCTGGATGTATCGCAACTCCATGAAGATGCTCAGTTAATGGGGACGGAGAGTATTCGCGAATGGCTGACATTATTTAAACAACATGCCCTGCCACTTCTCGATGAAATAGACGCAGCCCGCGCCAGGCAGGACGGCGAAAAAATTAAACGTGCCGCGCACCAGCTAAAAAGCAGCTGCGCGAGTCTGGGAATGCGTAGCGCCAGCCAGCTATGCGCGCAACTGGAGCAGCAGCCATTATCTGCGCCCCTCCCACACGAAGAAATTACACGCAGTGTTGCCGCTCTGGAAGCGTGGTTGAATAAGAAAGATCTGAACGCGATTTGAATCAATATCAGCCAGTTAAGAATATTTATAATAGTGGCATTTAGTATGCAACTTAACGGGCTGGCAAAATCATGACAGAGAAAAAAAGAACCCGCTGGCAGCGGCGGCCAGGCACGACGGGCGGCAAATTACCGTGGAATGACTGGCGTAATGCCACGACCTGGCGTAAAGCGACGCAATTATTACTGTTAGCAATCAATATTTATATTGCCGTCACCTTCTGGTACTGGGTGCGCTATTACGAAACGGCAGGTAGTACGACATTTGTCGCCAGACCAGGAGGCATCGAAGGCTGGCTACCGATTGCCGGCCTGATGAATCTGAAATATAGCTTTGAAACAGGCCAGCTACCTTCCGTCCATGCCGCCGCGATGCTGTTGCTGGTCGCTTTTATCATCATCAGTCTGTTGCTGAAAAAGGCCTTTTGTTCATGGTTATGCCCGATTGGTACGCTTTCTGAATTAATCGGCGATCTCGGGAAAAAACTGTTTGGTCGGCAATTTGCCCTTCCCCGCTGGCTGGATATTCCTCTGCGCGCAGTGAAGTATTTGCTGTTGAGTTTTTTTCTCTATATCGCGTTATTGATGCCCGCTCAGGCAATTCACTATTTTATGCTATCGCCCTACAGCGTGGTGATGGACGTTAAAATGCTCGATTTCTTTCGTCATATGGGAACCGCGACATTAATCAGCGTGACCGTTTTGCTGATTGCCAGCCTATTTATTCGCCATGCCTGGTGTCGTTATCTTTGCCCATATGGCGCGCTGATGGGCGTGGTTTCGTTATTTTCGCCGTTTAAGATTCGTCGCAATGCCGAAAGTTGTATCGATTGTGGCAAATGCGCAAAAAATTGCCCATCACGGATCCCGGTCGATAAATTAATTCAGGTACGAACAGTGGAATGTACCGGCTGTATGACTTGCGTAGAGTCATGTCCGGTCACTTCAACATTAACTTTTTCGCTGCAAAAACCTGCGGCAAATAAAAAGGCCTTTGCGTTGTCTGGCTGGTTAATGACGCTATTGGTTCTGGGGATTATGTTTGCGGTGATTGGATATGCGATGTATGCGGGTGTATGGCAAAGCCCGGTGCCAGAAGAATTGTATCGACGCTTAATTCCACAAGCGCCAATGATTGGTCACTAAATTAGCAACAAGCGGAACATCACCTCGCACGGGGTGATGTTCACAAAATCACATTATTTTGATTTTGACGTCATAACCTTCAAGCCCGGTCATTTTCTCCCGCGCAGTAAAGCGAATTTCAGAGACTTCTTTCCCTGTGTTCTTACTCAATTCGGCGATTTTTTGCGCAATAAAGTCGGAGATTTCCGTTTCGGCTTGTTTTTTTAGCTCTTCAATATTCACTGTTAACCTCTTCTGGTCTTAAAAGACAGCAACACGCCAGCAAGGTGTTGGTTCCGATCCCCTGGTCAGGTTAGAAATGTTATAAGCCATCTGCATGAAAGATTCAATAATCAGTAGGTTATCGCTCAATATGCGTACAGGGATAAGTGCAAACAGAAGATATAAAAAAGGCTCCGCGAGGGAGCCTGATATTATTTTGTGAAATCCAGCGGCGCATGATCAGTGCGTATTTGCAAGGCAACGTTATCAAAGGTGATCATCGTCGATTTACAAAAAATACACTTAGCGCCCAAAGGGTTTCGCTCCGTCACATCGAATGCCGATGTGCGGTACTGTGAACCATGACAACATGGACAGCGGAAATGGAGATGTTGAGTAATAACGGCAACCTTAGAGCGTAACAACGTTCGCTGCCGAGGGACCACGTTGCCCCTGCTCAATAGAAAATTCGACTTTCTGATTTTCATTCAGCGTGCGGAATTCATTGCTCTGGATGGCGGTGAAATGAACGAAAACGTCCTTGCTGCCATCATCAGGAGTGATAAAGCCAAAACCTTTATCTGCGTTAAACCATTTTACTAAACCAGTCATTTTATTAGACATATTTTACTTCCTTCATTTTGAGCCTTTCGGCAAACAGGGCTTTATTACAGAAACTACTTAGTGTTCAGGAGAGAGACTCAAAAGAAGGGGATAATGCCTGATAATGAGAACTGCTTTAGTAAACTACTTTGTATGCTGTCTGTCTTTCAAACCGACGCAGCTATTAACGCATGATAAATATGATTAAGCAAATTTTATTTTAGCCGTCCGGCGGTCTTAAATATCGCTGGCTTTATTTTATTAACACCGTATAGTGCGGCGCAGTATTTTTAGTAAGGAATTTGTTTGTCCCGTAAAATGACAGGAATTGTCAAAACCTTTGATCGCAAAAGCGGCAAAGGATTCATCATCCCCTCCGACGGTCGTAAAGAAGTCCAGGTTCATGTTTCCGCATTCAGTCCCCGCGACGCAGAAGTGCTCATCCCAGGATTACGCGTAGAATTTTGCCGCGTAAATGGCCTGCGAGGACCAACAGCGGCAAATGTTTATTTATCCTGATGTAAACTACATGCCGGAATACGCGCTTCATTCACTATTTGCGTAAAATCCGCCAGTGAACACATGCCCTGCGCGTTTCTCTCCTCACATTCTGCCAGTGTCAGTTTTACCTCTCCAGGCGGCGTTTTTAGCGATAGCGGCGTTTTATCACGCATCTGCTGCAAGGTCTGGAATACCAGCGAAACCTGAATCCATTGACTGTTATCACTTAGCCGCCGCCAGCGTTCAAATACCAGTTCACCACCCGGCGGGGTGTTATCCGGTTGACCCGGCAGCGTCCAGTTAAGCTTCAGTGCCCCCCCCAGATTCGCCAGGTTGGTATCATGCCCGGCAATAAACAACAGTGAAGTCGGCAGCGTAATTCCATAGTTCGATTTTTGCGGGTTGTTTGGCGTCAACGCCGTCAGAACTAAATCCAACAGCGGTGTGGCACGACGACGAGCCACATCCGGGGTACGTTGCAGCAAATAAAACTGCGCATTATGCAGGCTTAACAAGGTGTTCCACTGATGTGAATCAGTAATTCGTCCCCAGCCAGGCTCCGGCATTCCCTGTGCTTGTTGCAGGAGAAATATCTCCGTCAGCATGGATGCGAGGCTTACCGCACCCGTTAATGAGACGTTATCAGCACTCACCTTGAGTTCAGAGGGCAATGCCTGCGTGAACGAACAGCTTTCGTCTTGTTTCTCTCGTTTGAGGCACAGACTTGATTGCGGAAAATTGAGTACCCGCTCCAGTTCGTGAAATGCCGTTTGCCGATGATCGGTAAAATCAACGAGAGAGCCGCCTGCCCTGCTGAGAATCGCCTCAGTCACGTTCACTTTATCCAGTTGGCAAACACCGGTTTTCAGGGGATTAAATAACGGATCGGGACGGGAAGTGTCTGACTGAGTATGTACGGTTATTGCACAGTCGGGAGCCAGCCCGGCAGCAAAGGCTTCGCCTGTTTTACGAGTGCGCTCGTCAACATCGGCAATAATCGCGACCTGCCCAGCTTTCGGGCAACCATTTTTTGCCAGCAAACCGTCAGCCACCAGGCGTTGGCGTTGGTAATGTCCGAGATAAGAGATCAGCTCACCGCCTCGTGGTGTCAGCCAACCCAGTTTCACCGGCCAGCCAGGCCAGGTGTCTGGAGTAACGTCCTGCATGATTTGCGTAGATTTGGTGGGTGCTCGCACACCATGACGGCTGACAATCACCACACTTTCCAGCTTCAGTTCCGGCGCCCCCTGAGCAAATGCAGGTAGCGGAGTTAACGGAAGCAAAAGAGAAAAAAAGGGGATCAAAATCGCTTTCATCGCCAGGTTTCCGTTTTTCATGTTTCGCATTATTGCCTGATGCGACGTTGATGCGTCTCATCAGGCCTACGTTTGTTGTGCGTCAAATCAACCTTTCAGACGCGGTTCCAGCCATACCAACACCACGGTGGAGAGTGAACACATCAACAAAATTCCGACGAACCACAATAAATACCACATTGATCATCCCTCCTTAGTACAGCTCACTATCGTGACGGCGAAGCGTTTCAGTTGTCATGCGCCCCCACATTTTGTAGTAGCTCCATACAGTGTAGAGCAACACAATAGGCAAAAATATCAGCACAATTACTAACATAATGCTCAACGTCAGCTGACTAGAGGTGCTGTCCCACAGCGTCAGGCTGGAGATCGGACTGATGCTCGAAGGCATGACAAACGGAAACAGCGTGATGCCCGCCGTGAAGATAACGCCAAATTGCATCAATGAGGCCAGCAGAAATCCCCAACCGGGGCGACCCCGATAAATAGCCATCACCGTCAGTAATGGGCAGAAAAAACCCAGCAGCGGGAAGATCCACAAAATCGGCGATTCAACAAAATTATTCATCCAGGCACCGGGCAGTACTGTAACCAGTTTCATTAACGGATTGGACGGGCCGTTAACATCCTGGGCGAGCAATACAAAGCCATCAATACCCACCCACAGCCAGTACCCCGCCAGCAAAAAGCACAGCATGACCAACAGCGCAGCGCGTTTGGTCGCCAGTTGCGAACGCAGGTGAATAGCTCCGACCGTTTTTAGTTGCAACCAGACGCCACCTTGTAAAATCACCATGCCCAGACTGAGCAAACCACACAGTAATGGGAACGGTGTCAGCAATTGCCAGAAAGAACCGAGGTACTCCACGCGTAATTGCGGCGTGAAGACAAACGGCACGCCAAGTAACAAATTGCCGAACGCGATACCGAAGACTACCGGCGGCACCAGGCTACCGATGACCAGACCGGCATCCCACATTTTACGCCAGCGCGCATCAGCGATTTTTCCACGATAATCAAAAGCCAGCGGGCGAAAGAACAGCGAGCACAGCACCAGAATCATCGCCACATAAAAGCCGGAAAACGCCGCTGCATAGACTCTGGGCCAGGCGGCAAATAATGCACCGCCCGCAAGAATCAACCAGACCTGGTTGCCTTCCCAGTGTGCGCCAACGCTGTTAATCAATACCCGACGTTCATCATCATTACGCGCCACCAGCGGCAACAGACAGCCAATCCCCATGTCAAATCCATCGGAGATCATAAAGACCACCAGGATGACGCCAATCAGCAGCCACCAGATGAAGCGCAATGTTTCATAATCAAACATGATTCTCTCCTTTACCCCTGTTGCTGCGTCGGTTGTTCACTCTGCATCGCGCTCGGCCCCAGACGGGCATATTTCTGCATCAGGTAGACTTCGGCGATTAAGAACAGGGTATAAAGCCCTACGATCATGATCAGTGAGAAAGCCAGTTGTCCCGTGGTTAACGCGGAGTGCGCGGAGTATGTCGGTAAGATGTCCTGAATCGCCCACGGCTGACGACCAAACTCGGTCATAAACCACCCGGCTTCAATGGCAATCCACGGCAGCGGCAAACTCCAGAGCGTCATTTTCAGCACCCAACGATGCTGGTCAATTTTACCGCGCAGCGTCTGAACGAGCGCAATCAGCATTACCAGTAACAGCAGCGAACCGCAGCCCACCATGATGCGGAAACTCCAGAACACCGGCGCAACCTGTGGAATAGCGCCACGCATTGCTGCCTGATACTGCGCCGGTGTGACATGATTCATATCCGGCGCATAGCGGGAGAGCAACATGCCGTAACCAAGGTCGCTTTCCAACTCCCGGAATGCCTGCAACACATGCGGCTCCCGGTTACCTTGCGAGATCTCCTGCATCAGCAGCCAGGCCATACGTCCGCGTTGCAATCGTGGGTAGGTTTCAGCCATCAAATTTTTCAGCCCGGGTACGGGCTTATCTAATGAGTGAGTGGCGAGGATCCCTAACAGTGCGGGAATTTTGATGGCAAAGGCATTACGTTCTTGATCCTGTTCCGGCCAGGCAACGAGATGGAACGGCGCAGGTGCGGGTTCGGTTTGCCACTCCCCTTCCATTGCGGCCAGTTTTACCGGCTGAACGCGTGCGACTTCATAAGCAGAACTGTCTCCAAGTTGCAGCGCGCCGATTATCGCCAGTGTGCCAAAGACCGAGCCGATGGCGAACGAACGTAGCGCAACATCACGCTCCCGTCCGCGCAGTAAATACCAGGCGCTGATCGCCATAATAAACATGGCCCCGGTCACATAGCCCGCCATCACCGTATGGACAAATTTCACCTGGCTGACAGGGTTAAAAACCAGATCGCTGAAACTGGTCATCTCCATACGCAGGGTGTCGATATCGAAATGCGCGCCGGTCGGGAACTGCATCCACCCGTTGGCATTCAAAATCCACAATGCGGAGATATTGGAACCGAATGCCACCAGCCAGGTCACCAGCAGATGCTGGTATTTATTCAGCCGTTGCCAGCCGAAGAAGAACAGACCGACAAAGGTGGATTCGAGGAAAAAGGCCATTAATGCTTCCATCGCCAGCGGTGCGCCAAAAATGTCGCCCACATAGTTGGAATAGAATGACCAGTTAGTACCAAACTGAAACTCCATCGTCAGGCCGGTGGCCACACCGAGAGCGAAGTTGATACCGAAAAGCTTACCCCAGAAACGCGTCATATCGCGGTAGACTGTTTTGCCGGTGACCACGTAAATGGTTTCCATGATAGCCAGCAAAAAAATCAGCCCCAGGGTAAGGGGCACGAATAAAAAGTGGTACAGCGCGGTCAGTGCAAACTGCCAGCGCGATAAATCAATAACATCCCACATGCGAACTCCTGTAGGCGAAGAGAGGGAAATAACCCTTTAATAGTAGATCTCCCTTTTTATCCTTACAGTTTGTAGGTGGTCGTATTCGCTGATTGCGATATTCATAAGACTGAAAGCGACATTTGCCGCCGTTTTCACTGTTGCTCGTTTTCCACCAGCCACTGACACACCTCGCCCAACCGCTGCGCAGAATCAGCCAAATCTTCCGGCGCTGCCAGCACAACTTCCGGTATAGGGCAGATTTCATAACTCTCAAGCAGCGGGCCTTTTAGGGTGTCCGTGCAACGTAAATGCCAGACATGGCGTAACCCGGTGGCGTTGATATAGCTCTCGCCATAGCCAATGGTGCGAATCTGAATATTCCCCTCCCCGCAAAGGCGCGACAGAAAAAGTCGGTCAGCCTCGCTGATGGGCAATTGCGTCAGGTTAATACTGTGCGGCTGCGTGTCAGGGTTACGCACATGCGCCAGCAATTCATGAGCCAGCGGCAGTCCGTTCATCAGGCCATCGATGGGTGGCGGTAACAGCGAATCTGTCGGCAAGACGTTTTGCGTTGCCGCCTGCCACAAAGGCAGCGGCGCGCAGCCAGTCTCCAGACGGTCTTCCAGTAACTGCTCTCCGCGACGTCTGCGCACTCGCCATAATCCGCAAAAAATTGCCTCCTGAATTTCACTTTCACTGCCATCAACGTGTTGGATGCGAACTGACACTTCCCCTTCCCCGAGAAGCGTATTGATAAAGTGGCGATCGTAAGCGTTGAGATTGAACAGATCGACTGCCAGCACCTCGCCCAAAGGGGGGATACGTTGGCTTAGCTGTTGTTGCAGTTCGTTTAACAGCACAATCACCTGCGGGCTGTGAGCACATTGCTCCAGGGCCGCCATGCTCGGTTCATCATTCACCTGGCAGGTGATCGGCAGCGGATTCATACTGAAACTGTCGTCATCAGGTTGCGTTCCTGGCCCCAGTAAATGGAAAAAAGTGTCACTCATGAGGCACGCTCCTGTTGCGGTTCGACAAGCCCACGCATCAGGTTTATCAACTCCGTCCATGGGTGAATACCATTCAGCACGCCGCGATAGCTACCGCCGGTAAACACCAGTGTGGCGGGAAAGCGAAAAACACCAAAGCGATCGCCGATAGCCTCGCTCTGCGCAAGATCGGCTACCGCCACCTGCCACGCATAGTCTGGAAATTCGCGCAATAATTCGCCAATTATTATCGGATTATCACCGACCTCCGGCGTGCGTTTCGGATCGCTGCTTAACAGCACTACGCCGTCTGGTGCCTGCGATAACCAGTCATCAAGGCTGGATTCTGTGACAGGTGTCCAGCCGCGCGCCAGCATACGCTGCCACAACGCATTAAAAGGAGAGTCATTGATCATCCCTGCTCCTCCAGGCTCATCCGGTACTGGCGTAAGCGAACGCCTTCATAATTTTCCATCGACAGACAGTCATAGTTGAGACAGCGTGATTCCTCTGCCAGATGCGGCACGATTCCCCACTCTGCCAGTTGCGCCAGCGCCAACTGTTCTGCTGCTGGCAGTTGTTCACGTGCCAGTTCGCTCAGGCTGCCACCGTAGTCGTCGAGCATTGCCGGTTGCAGCCCGACCAGGGCGATTTGTTCAGGCAAATGTCCACGAATATCCGCCAGCGCCAGCACTTCGGAGAAACTGTTCTGGTGCAGACTCATTTTCTTTGCGCTAAGGTATGCCGGAATGCGCTCTCCGGCATATGTCCGTAGCGTTCCTGGCTCCAGCCCATAATCAATGGCATCGAGGATCAACAAATGACTGGCGCTTTCAACGTAGCCCAACAAATTCAGCCCCTGAGTGCCGCCATCGACAATCTCCACGTTTTCGGGCCAGTGATAATGTGCATATAGCCGTTCCGCCACCCGCACACCGAAACCTTCATCGGCCCATAGCAGGTTGCCCAGCCCCATCACCACCACGCGCTGCTCGCTCATGAACGCTCCTTGTTGCTTTTGACTTTAAAAAACTTGTGGCTGCGGTAACCATTCACCATCGTGGAGATCACCGTGTCATCAGACATGATGTCTTCACGCAGCGCCATATAGACATGACCGATCACAAACGCACCAATTAGCCACATCCCCAGCCGATGCCAGCTGTGAATGTCCAGCGAGTTGCCGCCCGTCCAGTAGAAAAACTCCACTACATAACGGAACGGCGCGAAAATGGCATACTGGCTGTGTTCGCTGAACAGCGCAAAACCGGTGACGATCATAAAGACCGACATCAGGAAATAGCCGAACATCGCCGCCTGGGCGATGGGGTTATGACCGATGTCGGCACTCGGGCGTTTTGCCAGAAACAGATACCAGCGGATTTCATACCACACGCCCAGCCACCAGCTTTTACGCCATACCGGCACAATGAAAAGCTCGCGTGAATAGCGATTACCCACGAACGCCCAGTAAATCCGCATCAGCAATATCACGGTAAAAATCATTCCGGCGCTGAAGTGAATTAACCTGATGTAGCCCATATAGAACAGATACGTCGCCTCGCCGCTGACCGAAGGCAGCGGCTTACCGATAAAGTAACCGGTGACCATCAACACCGCCATGCATAACACCGTCAGCCAGTGCCAGATACGGACTGGCGCTTCAAAGACATAGTGGCTGACAACGTTGTCGCTTTTCTCTTGCATGATGATTCTCCTTCGCTGTTAACGCACCTGCACGGAGATAAGCTCGCTACCGTCGTCGCCCAGCACGTGTGTTGAACAGGCGAGGCACGGGTCAAAGCTGTGCAGAGTACGCAGGATCTCCAGCGGTTGCTCGGGAATCGCCATTTTGGTGTTCATCAGCGCCGCTTCATAAGCGCCAATCTGCCCTTTGGGATCGCGCGGGCTGGCGTTCCAGGTGGTCGGCACCACGCACTGGTAGAGATCAATCTTGCCATCGCGAATGGCGGCCCAGTGACCTAACGCCCCGCGCGGCGCTTCGGTAAAGCCGACGCCACGGCACTCTTTCGGCCAGGTCGCAGGCTCCCATTTTTCAGTGGAGGCAGTGGCGAGATTGCCGTTTTTCAGGTTGGTCATCAGCTTGTCGAAGAAGTACTGCAACTTACCTGCGGCCCACTGTGCTTCGTGCGCGCGGCACAGAATGCGGCCTAACGTTGACTGGATGCCAGAAAGCGGCAGGTTCAGCGCCGACATCATGCGATCGACAGACTCAACGGTCGCAGCATCGCCTTTGTGGTAGGCGATTAACGTGCGCGCCAGCGGCCCCACTTCCATCGCATGACCGCGCCAGCGTGGCGCTTTGATCCACGAGTAACGTTCCTGTTCATTCAGCTGCTGAATGTTGGTGTCGCTACCTTTAACATCGCCCGGGTTGTACCACGGGTCGGTAATACCATCAAAAGGATGACGCCCAACCTGATCGTTGGGATACCGATACCAGGCGTGATCGACAAACTCCTGCACCTGCTGCGGATCAACCAAATCCACTGGCAGCACATTGTTGAAGTCGCCATTGATTACCGCACCACCAGGCATCAGCAGACTTTTCTCGCCAAAGTCGTTGGCAATATCCGGGAATGCGCCGTAGCTAAGGACGCATTTATCAGAAAGACCAGTGCCGATTTCACTCCACGGTTTGTTGAACTGACCGATGGCTAAGGCGTCGGGGATCATCACGTTGTTAATGAAGTCCTCCGTGCGGGTAATGATCGACTGAACCAGGTTCAGGCGTTCCATATTAACCGCCCCGACCG
This sequence comes from Escherichia sp. MR, assembly GCF_005280595.1. Classification (NCBI taxonomy): domain Bacteria; kingdom Pseudomonadati; phylum Pseudomonadota; class Gammaproteobacteria; order Enterobacterales; family Enterobacteriaceae; genus Escherichia; species Escherichia sp. MR. Next base: position 95,994 of record NZ_SZVK01000001.1, read on the forward strand.
CGCCGCTTTCGTCAATGTTAATGGCGCACGGCATCCCGCCGACAATCCAGTTCGGATGCGGGTTTTTACCACCAAAAACGGCGTGAATTTTGACGATCTCCCGCTGGAAATCGAGGGCTTCGAGATAGTGGGCAAAGCCCATCAGGTTGGCTTCCGGCGGCAGTTTGTACTGCGGGTGCCCCCAGTAGCCATTGCGGAAGATCCCCAACTGCCCGCCTTCAACAAATTTCTTCAGGCGGTTTTGTACGTCGAAGAAATAGCCAGGGGATGATTTCGGCCACGAGGAGAGGCTTTGCGCCAGTTCTGACGTTTTCCGTGGGTCGGCTTTCAGCGCATCTAACACATCTATCCAGTCCATCCCGGCGAGCTGATAGAAGTGCACCAGATGGTCGTGGCACCAGAGCGTCGCCAGCATAATATTACGGATGATATTGGCGTTGTCCGGCACTTTAATGCCGATGGCATCCTCAATTGCATAGACCGAAGCCAGAGCGTGTACGCCAGTGCAGACGCCGCAGATACGCTCAACGAACGCCCACGCATCACGCGGATCGCGGCCTTGCAGGATGATCTCCAGCCCGCGAAACATAGTGCCGCAGGAAACAGCATTGGTGATCACATTCTGATCGTTAATATTCACTTCGCAGCGCATATGACCTTCGATGCGCGTAATCGGGTCGACCACCAGGCGGCGTCCGGCATTGTTGATGGTGTATCCCTGAGTTTCGTACTGAGTGCTCATGCCTGTTTATCCTCGTTGCCCGGCTGTTGTTCGGCTTCTGCAAGTTGCTGGTTATGACGTCTGCGCTGGTCAACGGCGCTGGCGACTGCATGTACGCCAACAGCCGCAGCCACGACACCAAGCGCGGTTAAGCCCACGGTATCGGCGGTAGAGTGCGTTCCCATCTGCGGAATATCGACCACGCGGCTATAGAACGAACCGCGATCCCAGAAACCATTTTCAGAACAGCCCAGGCAGCCATGACCAGACTGGATTGGGAAAGAAACGCCATCATTCCAGCGTGTGGAGGAACAGGCGTTATAGGTGGTAGGCCCTTTGCAGCCCATTTTGTACAGGCAGTAACCTTTACGCGCGGCGTCATCATCCCAACTCTGGACGAACTCTCCGGCATCAAAGTGAGCGCGGCGATAGCATTTATCGTGGATTCGCTGACCGTAGAACATCAGCGGACGCCCCATTCTGTCGACATCCGGCAGACGATCGAATGTCACCATGTAAGTAATGATGGCGCTCATCACATCCGGGATCGGCGGGCAGCCGGGCACTTTAATGATCGGTTTGTCGGTGATGACTTTGTCGATGGGGGTGGCCTGCGTCGGATTGGGTCGGGCGGCTTGCACACAGCCCCAGGACGCACAGGTGCCCCAGGCAATAATTGCACTGGCTCCGGCAGCTGCACGTTTGAGTTTCTCAATAAACGGTCGACCGCTACTGATACAGAACATCCCCTGCTCGCCCAGCGGCGGGTTACCTTCTACTGCGAGGATATATTTGCCGTTGTATTGCGTGATGATGTCTTCAAAGACTTCCTCTGCCTGAGTGCCTGCGGCAGCCATCAGAGTATCGTCGTAGTCGAGAGAAATAAGGGAAAGAATGACATCCTTCGCCAGCGGATGAGCAGAACGGATAAAAGATTCGGTACAGCAGGTGCATTCAAGACCGTGGATCCACACCACTGGAATGCGCGGTTTATTCTCCAGCGCCCAGGCAATCTTTGGTGCCATCCCCGCGCCTAATCCCAGCGACGTGGCAGCCAGACTGCAATATTTAAGAAAACTTCGCCGGGTAACCCCCTGACGTCGCATAGCCTGGTAAAAGGTTTCCTCGTTATTCATATAGCACGTCTCTTCTCCTTGCGACACCGACTGGAGTGCCGGGCGCTTTTGGTCGGCAAGCGACGTCCCTGGAGCAAGGCAAACCATCGCTTCACGAGAGAGACAGAAAACGAAAGCTCATCCTTCTGCACTGGCGCACGTCGCCAGAAAGTATTGTTAATAAAGCGTAGTGAAACTTTTGCACAAAACAACACAGAGTGTGTGGATTTATCTTTTAGCGATAAAAATGAACCTTATTTTCCTTAAGGTTTGCCGCAGGAAGGTTATGAAGCGATTTTTATGGCGATGGAATGCGCAAATTGCTGTTATTTCACGCAATCAACACGATTTTGTCTGTTTTTCAGGCAAACAAACACATTGGGGGTTTACACGACGCATCGGGATGTTTATAGTTCGCGTCATTCCGGAAGTGTGGCCGAGCGGTTGAAGGCACCGGTCTTGAAAACCGGCGACCCGAAAGGGTTCCAGAGTTCGAATCTCTGCGCTTCCGCCAAATAAGATAAGGGGTTAGCTAAATGCTAACCCCTTTTTCTTTTACCTGTCAAAATCGCCATGCCGTTATGCCATCCCAATGACTTAATCTGTCTTTGCTAAACCTGTTCCAGATCAAATGCGTAAAGATGGGTAAAACCTCTGGGTAGCTTTCGGCAATATCATTATGCTGCTTTATTAATTACACCTGTCATAGAGAGTGACTCCATGGATCGTATAGTTAGTTCTTCACATGACCGTACATCGCTACTTAGCACCCATAAGGTGCTGCGTAATACCTATTTCTTGCTGAGCCTGACGCTGGCCTTTTCTGCGATTACCGCGACGGCCAGTACGGTTCTGATGCTACCATCTCCGGGTCTGATTCTGACGCTGGTAGGTATGTATGGTTTGATGTTCCTGACCTATAAAACGGCGAATAAGCCGACCGGGATTATCTCCGCGTTCGCCTTTACCGGTTTTCTGGGTTATATCCTCGGCCCGATTCTGAACACCTATCTGTCTGCCGGAATGGGCGACGTAATCGCTATGGCACTGGGCGGCACGGCGTTAGTGTTCTTCTGCTGCTCTGCCTATGTGCTGACCACCCGCAAAGATATGTCGTTCCTCGGCGGTATGCTGATGGCGGGTATTGTGGTGGTACTGATTGGAATGGTAGCGAATATCTTCCTGCAACTGCCTGCCCTGCATCTGGCAATCAGTGCGGTATTCATTCTGATCTCCTCTGGCGCAATTCTGTTTGAAACCAGCAACATCATTCATGGCGGTGAAACGAACTACATTCGTGCCACGGTTAGCCTGTATGTGTCGCTGTACAACATCTTCGTCAGCCTGCTGAGCATTCTGGGCTTCGCCAGCCGCGATTAATCTCACCCGCTAACACTTTCATAGCCTCGCTTTATGCGGGGCTTTGTTTTTTGTTACACTGCCGCCAGTCTGATTAAGGTAGTAATAATTATGCTGATCTTCGAAGGTAAAGAGATAGAGACCGATACCGAAGGCTATCTCAAAGAAAGCAGCCAGTGGAGTGAGCCGCTGGCAGTGGTGATTGCAGAGAACGAAGGGATTTCGCTGTCGCCAGAACACTGGGAAGTGGTGCGTTTTGTGCGTGATTTCTATCTGGAATTTAATACTTCTCCGGCAATTCGTATGCTGGTAAAAGCGATGGCGAATAAATTTGGCGAAGAAAAAGGTAACAGCCGATATTTATACCGACTGTTTCCGAAAGGTCCGGCTAAGCAAGCCACCAAAATTGCTGGCCTGCCAAAACCGGTAAAATGTATTTAACGGATACGAAAATCGGTTAATTCCCCCGAGGGATGATGCGGCTCGCTGAGCACCCGTTCCACACGCGCAGAACGCGGGCCGCCACTCTTTAACCACTGCATTAATTTTTCCACCTGCCCTTCTTCACCGCAGGCAACCACTTCCACGCTGCCATCGTCAAGATTTTTGGCGTACCCGGTTAATCCCAGTTTTTTCGCTTCGTACTGCGTGGTATAGCGAAAGCCTACCCCCTGAACTCGCCCGAAAACCCAGGCAATTATGCATACTTTCGACATCACCGCTCTCCTTATTCTTATAGCTGCGTTGCAAATCCATGGAAAACTCCGGACAATGGCGCCCATTTCTTTGCATCGACAGAATAGTAAATTATGAGTGTACGTTTAGTGTTAGCCAAAGGGCGCGAAAAATCATTACTTCGTCGCCATCCGTGGGTCTTTTCCGGGGCCGTTGCCCGCATGGAAGGTAAAGCCAGCCTCGGTGAAACCATCGATATTGTTGATCATCAGGGAAAATGGTTAGCACGCGGCGCTTATTCGCCGGCTTCGCAAATCCGCGCTCGCGTCTGGACTTTCGATCCTTCGGAATCCATCGACATTGCCTTTTTCACCCGACGCTTACAACAGGCGCAAAAGTGGCGCGACTGGCTGGCGCAAAAAGATGGTCTCGATAGCTATCGTTTAATTGCCGGTGAGTCTGATGGCCTGCCGGGTATAACTATCGATCGTTTCGGTAATTTTCTGGTGCTGCAACTGCTGAGTGCTGGCGCAGAATATCAGCGGGCGGCATTGATCAGCGCCCTGCAAACGCTATACCCGGAATGTGCGATTTACGATCGCAGCGACGTCGCGGTACGTAAAAAAGAAGGGATGGAGCTGACCCAGGGCCCCATCACCGGCGAGTTGCCGCCTGCCCTGCTGCCGATTGAAGAACACGGTATGAAGCTGCTGGTGGACATTCAGCACGGGCACAAAACGGGCTACTACCTGGATCAGCGTGACAGCCGCCTGGCAACCCGCCGCTACGTTGAAAATAAACGCGTACTGAACTGTTTCTCCTATACCGGTGGTTTCGCGGTATCGGCATTAATGGGCGGTTGCAGCAACGTTGTTAGCGTTGATACCTCCCAGGAAGCACTGGACATTGCACGGCAGAACGTTGAGCTGAACAAACTGGATCTGAGCAAGGCAGAGTTCGTGCGTGATGACGTCTTTAAATTGCTGCGAACTTATCGCGATCGCGGGGAGAAATTTGACGTTATCGTGATGGATCCGCCGAAGTTTGTTGAGAACAAAAGCCAGTTGATGGGCGCCTGCCGGGGCTATAAAGACATCAACATGCTGGCGATTCAGTTACTGAATGAGGGCGGTGTTCTCCTGACGTTCTCCTGTTCAGGCCTGATGACCAGCGATTTATTTCAGAAAATCATCGCGGATGCCGCAATTGATGCCGGTCGTGATATACAATTTATAGAGCAGTTCCGTCAGGCAGCCGATCATCCGGTGATCGCTACCTACCCGGAAGGGCTATATCTGAAAGGGTTTGCCTGTCGCGTCATGTAACTTGAAATGTGGAATTTTACCCTTATATCAAAGGTGAAGATTTCCCGGGAGGTGACTATGATTGCCAGCAAATTCGGTATCGGCCAGCAGGTCCGCCATTCCCTGTTAGGTTATCTCGGAGTGGTCGTGGATATCGACCCGGTTTATTCGCTCTCTGAACCGTCGCCTGATGAGCTGGCGGTGAACGATGAGCTTCGCGCCGCTCCGTGGTATCACGTGGTGATGGAGGATGACAACGGCCTACCGGTTCATACCTACCTGGCTGAAGCCCAGCTAAGTAGCGAATTGCAGGATGAACATCCTGAACAGCCATCCATGGATGAGCTGGCGCAGACCATCCGCAAACAACTCCAGGCGCCGCGTCTGCGTAACTAACCCTCATACAAATACCCGGAAGGCAAAAACCTTCCGGGTATTTTTTATTTAGCCAGCCCCAAGCGAGGGATCTCAATTGCCGGGCAGCGATCCATGACTACCTGTAACCCGGCATCACGTGCCAGTACAGCCGCTTGCTCATTAATCACCCCTAGCTGCATCCATAAGGTTTTCGCACCAATGGCGATAGCTTCCTGCGCCACGCCCCACGCGGCTTCCGAATTACGGAAAACATCGACCATATCGACTTTTTCCGGAACCTCTGCCAGCGTGCCGTAGCCCTGCTGACCCAGCAGCGTTTTACCGGCGACTTTAGGTGAGACCGGAATAACGTGATAGCCCTGATCAAGCAAGTATTTCATCACGCGATAACTTGGACGGTCGGGTTTATCACTTGCCCCTACCAGCGCAATGGTATGAGTGGACGTTAAAATGGCTGCAATATCGGTCTCTTTCATCATTTCCTCCAGACTATTTATCAAAGTGTACGACAATCCCAACATACCAACCATGCAGCTAATACGAATGAATGAGAGCAAAAGCGGAAAACATGTCTATATGTTAGTAAGTATGATTAAAGAAAAATTTTGATACATTATTATTCAGGCGGTCATTAGACAGGAGCTATCTATGAAAACCGGCATTTTGACCACCTTGATTGCATTATGTTTGCCGGTATCCGTTTTTGCCACCACGCTACGGCTGTCCAGCGATATTGATCTTCTGGTACTCGACGGCAAAAAGGTTTCAAGCTCTCTGTTACGCGGAGCGGATAGCATTGAACTGGATAATGGACCGCATCAGTTAGTGTTTCGCGTCGAGAAGACTATCCATCTTTCCAGTAGTGAAGAACGGCTTTATATCTCCCCGCCGCTGGTCGTCAGTTTTAATACACAGCTCATTAGCCAGGTGAACTTTCGCCTGCCACGCCTGGAGAATGAACGGGAAGCCAATCATTTCGACACAACGCCGCGCCTTGAATTGTTAGATGGCGATGCGACGCCGATTCCGGTAAAGCTGGATATTCTGGCTATTACTTCAACCGCAAAAACGATTGATTATGAAGTCGAGGTCGAGCGTTATAACAAATCCGCGAAACGCGCTTCTCTACCGCAATTTGCCACCATGATGGCAGATGACAGTACACTGCTCTCTGGTGTTTCCGAACTGGATGCCATCCCACCACAGTCCCAAGTGCTCACTGAACAACGGCTGAAGTATTGGTTTAAACTGGCAGATCCGCAAACGCGCAATAACTTCCTGCAATGGGCGAAAAAACAACCATCTTCCTGAGATTTTTGTGCCTGTGCGCAGGCTTTTTCGGTCTTTATCTTGCAGCGATAAGTGCTTACAGTAATCTGTAGGAAAGTTAACTATGGATGTAAATTATGGAACTGACGACTCGCACTTTACCAGCGCGGAAACATATTGCGCTGGTGGCACACGATCACTGTAAACAAATGCTCATGAGCTGGGTGGAACGGCATCAACCATTACTGGAACAGCACGAGCTTTATGCGACGGGCACCACGGGTAACTTAATTTCCCGCGCTACCGGTATGAATGTTAACGCCATGTTGAGCGGCCCAATGGGCGGTGACCAGCAGGTGGGCGCACTGATTTCGGAAGGAAAAATTGATGTGCTGATTTTCTTCTGGGATCCATTAAACGCCGTACCGCACGATCCTGACGTGAAAGCGTTACTGCGACTGGCGACGGTGTGGAACATTCCGGTCGCTACCAACGTGGCAACGGCAGATTTCATCATCCAGTCGCCGCATTTCAACGACGCGGTCGATATTCTGATCCCCGATTATCAGCGTTATCTCGCAGAACGCCTGAAGTAATATTGCACAGGTGGCAAACGCCACCTGTTTCTTACGGTTTTCTCGCCACCGGCACATCCAGATTTTTCAGTATTTCCACAAAGGGAGAGGGATTCTCTTTGTTAAACAGTGCCCATACCCGATGGCGTGCGCGGGTCAGCGCCACGTACATTAACCGCCGTTCTTCAGCGTCCGGGAAATCCTCAACCGGTGGCAGTAGCGCCTCTTCCATAATCGACTCCCGCGCCGCAGCCGGAAAACCATCACTCCCCTCCTGCAAGCCAACGATGATGACGTAATCCGCCTGTTGCCCTTTGCTGGCATGAATAGTCATAAAGTCGATTTGCAACTTCGGCCAGCGTGTTGCCGCTTTTTCCAGGCTGGCAGGCCTCATGTGGTGATAACGCGCCAGAACCAGAATGCGCTCTTCCGGTTTGGCATAACCAGAGAGCTTATCCAGCAAAGCGTCAAGCTGGCTCTCATCCAATAACGTGACGGCTTTTTTGTCTCCATTGGTTAAGCTATTTAGCGGCTTTTTCAGCTGGCCTGGGTTCTGCTGAATAAACCGGTTTGCCACCTCACCGATACGACTGTTAAAACGGTAAGTCGTGTCTAAATCACAGCGATCGCCTTCACCAAAGTTTTCATGGAAAGCCGTGGTGAGCGACATTTGCGCGCCACTGAAGCGGTAAATCGCCTGCCAGTCATCGCCAACGGCAAACAACGTCGTCTGGCTGTTTTGCTTGCGTAATGCCGCTAACAACGCTGCGCGCTGCGGCGAGATATCCTGAAATTCATCAACCAGAATATGCTTCCAGGGGCTGATAAAGCGACCTTTCTCCAGAATCACAATCGCCTGGTGAATAAGGCCCGAAAAATCGACGGCGTTTTCTGCCTTCAGCGCACCTTTCCAGGCTTTTAATAACGGGGCCATCAACTTGATACGTTTACTGAACAGATCGCGAATCTCTTCGGGCGCGCTGGCAATCATTTCTGCCTGTGCACCGCCGTGCATCCGCATCAGACTTACCCAGCGATCGAGGCGTGAGGCAAGACGACGCTGTAATTTTTCATCATCCCAGAAGTTACCTTCTGGCACTGACCACTGCATTTCTTCCGTCAGCCATTGCCGCCAGCCCTTCGCCTGCGCTTTCTTCTCGCTGCATTGCTTGCGCCACTCAGCAATAAAGAGTTCATGTCGGGCAGCGGTGTCATTTTCCAGTTTGCTGACTGTGGGTACTTTTTTGCTACATTGCTGAATAATATGTAGCGCCAGTGAATGAAACGTGCGTGCGGTAATGTCTTCGGTATGTAGCCGGTCGCGAATACGCTCGTCCATCTCTTCAGCGGCTTTGCGACCAAACGCCAGCAATAAAATTTGCTCAGGGGACGCTTCACCACGCGCCAGCAACCAGCCTGCACGCGCTACCAGCACCGATGTTTTACCGCTTCCTGCGCCTGCCAGCACTAACAGAGAATGTTCGCCATTAACGACTGCCCGAGCCTGCGCCGGATTAAGAGGTGAAGATTCAACCTGACGGAAAAAATCCGCATACTCATTAAGCATGGTTTCGGTATACGCCTGATTATGCTGCAACCGAGCGCCTTCAATATCTTTCAACCAGGCCTGACATTTGCGCCACGCCTCACGGCAGTTATCGAATTCTTCCAGTCGATTAACTGGCAACGGCAACGCCGACAAAGCCTGGCGGATTTGTTGCTGCACGCCAGAAGTTTGCTCCCGCGTCAGCCATTTATTATCGTTGGTGCGTGCGGCGATAAGATCCAATTGCTGCTGTAATACGCCAGCCGCAATTTCGCTCATCTCCTCGCTCCAGCGCCGCCAGTGAGCATCAAGATGGCGGTGAAAACGCTGCGTCTCACCCCATTCGGTGCCGTGCAGACGCACTACTTTTTCATCAGGCAGTACAAATTCCAGCTCACCCCATACCAGACCGCGCTTGCAGTGAATTGCCAGTAATTGATTGAAAGGAATGAGATATTCGTGACGATCGCCGGAGACTTTTATCCCGGCATTGAGGATCACCGCCCGATCATAAGGGTGCTGTGCCAGACGTTTGCCAAGAGTTGTCGCTTTCAGTTCCATGACTCTGTAGATCCACACGATGTTATTTCTTATCAGTGTAACCGTCAGAGAAAACGTGCTCCAGCCCAAAAAAACGTTACAATTGCCGCCCATTACTGAAAACCACAGTAAAGCGAGGTTTTATGCGTACCGTTTTGAACATTCTGAACTTTGTGCTTGGCGGATTTGCCACCACTCTGGGCTGGCTGTTGGCAACCCTGGTCAGTATTGTGCTGATTTTTACCTTACCGCTGACACGATCCTGCTGGGAGATCACCAAACTGTCTCTGGTGCCTTACGGCAATGAGGCCATTCATGTCGATGAACTGAATCCGGCAGGTAAAAATGTACTGCTGAATACTGGCGGTACGGTACTGAATATTTTCTGGCTGATTTTCTTTGGCTGGTGGTTATGCCTGATGCACATTGCGACAGGTATCGCACAATGCATTTCCATCATTGGCATTCCGGTTGGCATTGCGAATTTTAAAATTGCCGCTATTGCACTGTGGCCAGTCGGTCGCCGCGTAGTTTCTGTGGAAACAGCTCGTGCTGCGCGTGAAGCCAATGCGCGACGTCGTTTTGAATAATCTAACATTATGGCTTTTATGCTAAGTCCTTTGCTCAAACGCTATACCTGGAACAGCGCCTGGCTGTATTACGCGCGTATTTTTATTGCGCTTTGTGGAACCACAGCGTTTCCGTGGTGGCTGGGTGATGTAAAACTGACGATTCCGCTGACACTGGGAATGGTGGCAGCGGCGCTAACCGATCTCGACGACCGACTGGCTGGGCGTCTGCGTAACCTCATCATTACGCTGTTCTGCTTTTTTATTGCCTCGGCCTCGGTAGAACTCCTTTTCCCCTGGCCCTGGTTATTTGCCATTGGCTTAACGCTCTCCACCAGCGGTTTCATTTTGCTTGGCGGTTTGGGTCAACGCTATGCAACAATCGCCTTTGGTGCGTTGCTGATCGCCATTTACACCATGCTGGGGACGTCTCTCTATGAGCACTGGTATCAGCAGCCGATGTATCTGCTTGCTGGTGCCGTCTGGTACAACGTTCTGACGCTTATTGGTCATCTACTGTTCCCTGTCCGCCCATTGCAGGACAATCTGGCGCGTTGCTATGAACAACTGGCGCGTTATCTGGAACTGAAATCACGCATGTTCGATCCTGATATAGAGGATGAAAGCCAGGCACCGCTGTACGATTTGGCTCTCGCCAACGGGCAACTGATGGCGACACTGAATCAGACGAAACTCTCGTTGCTGACTCGCCTACGCGGCGATCGTGGTCAGCGGGGAACACGTCGCACATTGCATTACTACTTTGTGGCGCAGGATATCCACGAACGTGCCAGCTCTTCCCATATTCAGTATCAAACGTTGCGGGAACATTTTCGCCACAGCGACGTGCTGTTCCGTTTCCAGCGACTGATGTCAATGCAGGGACAGGCCTGCCAGCAACTGTCACGCTGTATTTTGCTGCGTCAGCCTTATCAACACGATCCGCATTTTGATCGCGCTTTTACGCATATTGATGCTGCGCTGGAGCGAATGCGCGATAACGGCGCGCCCGCCGATTTACTCAAAACACTGGGATTTTTGCTGAACAATTTACGTGCCATTGATGCCCAACTGGCAACAATTGAATCAGAACAGGCTCAGGCACTGCCCCATAATAATGACGAAAATGAACTCGCAGATGACAGCCCGCACGGGTTGAGCGATATCTGGCTGCGTCTTAGCCGTCACTTCACGCCGGAATCCGCCCTCTTCCGTCATGCGGTAAGAATGTCACTGGTCTTGTGCTTCGGCTACGCCATCATTCAGATAACCGGGATGCATCACGGGTATTGGATCTTGCTGACAAGTTTGTTTGTCTGCCAGCCAAACTATAACGCCACGCGCCACCGCCTGAAATTAAGGATTATTGGTACGCTGGTGGGTATTGCGATTGGCATTCCTGTGCTGTGGTTTGTGCCGTCACTGGAAGGGCAACTGGTGCTGCTGGTCATTACCGGTGTTCTCTTTTTTGCCTTCCGTAACGTGCAATACGCTCATGCAACGATGTTCATTACGCTTCTGGTGCTACTGTGCTTTAACTTGCTGGGTGAAGGTTTTGAAGTGGCATTGCCTCGCGTAATCGATACGCTAATCGGATGTGCCATTGCATGGGCAGCGGTAAGTTACATCTGGCCAGACTGGCGGTTTCGTAATCTGCCCCGAATGCTTGAGCGCGCAACCGATGCTAACTGCCGTTATCTCGATGCTATTCTCGAACAATACCACCAGGGGCGCGATAACCGTCTGGCATATCGTATTGCTCGTCGCGATGCACACAATCGTGATGCAGAGCTGGCGTCGGTGGTGTCGAATATGTCCAGCGAACCGAATGTCACACCGCAAATTCGCGAGGACGCGTTCCGGTTACTCTGCCTTAACCATACGTTTACCAGTTACATTTCTGCCCTCGGAGCACACCGTGAGCAGTTAACTAACCCTGAAATTCTGGCGTTTCTTGATGACGCAGTTTGCTATGTGGATGACGCGCTACATCATCAACCTGCCGATGAGGAACGCGTCAATCAGGCATTAGCTGACCTGAAACAACAGATGCAGCAACTTGAACCACGGGCAGACAGCAAAGAACCTCTGGTTGTACAGCAAGTCGGATTATTGATTGCATTACTACCAGAAATTGGTCGTCTGCAGCGCAGAATTACTCAAGTTCCGCAGGAAACTCCTGTTTCGGCGTAAGAGAATCTGCCCATTCTGCAAGCTCCTGGCGGCGTGCTACCGGGAGCGCAGCTTCATGAATACCGAGAATTGCGCCTTCAAGCATAAATAAGATTTTTTCTGTCACCAGACTGTTTTGTTGCCGCAGTCGCAGCCAACACATTTTCGCCCCAAGAATACGTAACGCCCGTACATCCTTAATCCCCACTTCCCCGAGAATAGCCTCAAGATGGTAAGACATATTGGGTAAATCTTTCAGCCGTTGCCGGATATTGCGCGTACTTTTCTCTTGAAGCGCGGCGTCCAGAGAAAATTTCGACAGGCGCACCAGCTTTTGTTGATTTCGCCATAGGCTTTCATCGACCCGGTAGTAATTGAGGGTAACAAACCGCCCACACTTTTTATATGTCAGCCATACTGGCGGATGTTTTACACAGTATTGTGCACTTTGTTCACAAGCCCGAAGATACAACTCGCCATCAGAAACCATTGCAAATACCGTGTCATCAACGGTCAGACTGTAACTACCAAACAATGATCGGTATTCAATGGTGCCCAGCGTAGCCAGGTATTCTTGTGACTTATAGATCCGCTTATAAGAGAGGCTTTTCATAAAATTCCTTTTAAAATCATAATATAAAAGAATGATTCACATTAACGGATCCGTTAAATACGAAAATAGGCAACTTATTATCAAGGGGCAAGATTAATTTAAGTTTTCAGGTCACGAACGACAAAATTTGCGAGGCTCTTTCCGAAATTAGGGTTGATCTTTGTTGCCACTGGATGTACTGTATATTCATACAGTAACTCACAGGGCTGGATTGATTATGTACACTTCAGGCTATGCACATCGTTCTTCGTTGTTCTCATCCGCAGCAAGCAAAATTGCGCGTGTCTCCACGGAAAACACTACAGCTGGGCTAATTAGTGAAGTTGTCTATCGCGAAGATCAGCCCATGATGACGCAACTGCTGCTTTTGCCATTGTTGCAGCAACTCGGTCAGCAATCACGTTGGCAACTATGGTTAACACCAAAACAAAAACTGAGTCGTGAATGGGTTCAGGCTGCTGGGCTACCTTTAACGAAAGTGATGCAGATAAACCAGCTTTCCCCTTGCCACACGGTGGAATCAATGGTTCGCGCTTTACGCACGGGAAATTACAGCGTGGTGATCGGTTGGTTAGCAGATGATCTGACAGAAGAAGAACATGCAGAGCTTGTGGATGCCGCTAATGAAGGTAACGCAATGGGGTTTATTATGCGTCCAGTAAGCACAACCTCTCACGCCACGAGACAACTTTCCGGGGTAAAGATTCACTCTAATTTGTATCATTAAGTAAATTTAGGATTAATCCTGGAACTTTTTTTATCGCCCGTCTGATGATTTCACTCATGGCTAACTTTCCCTGCGGAGGCTTGTCTGAAGCGGTTTCCGCGATTTTATGCTGTAAAGTGTCGTTAACAAAAAAGGTTAAACGCGCCTTATACAAATCTTTTTTTTCATATGCCTGACGGAGTTCACACTTGTAAGTTTTCAACTACGTTGTAGACTTTACATCGCCAGGGGTGCTCGGCATAAGCCGAAGATATCGGTAGAGTTAATATTGAGCAGATCCCCGGTGAAGGATTTAACCGTGTTATCTCGTTGGAGATATTCATGGCGTATTTTGGATGATAACGAGGCGCAAAAAATGAAAAAGACAGCTATCGCGATTGCAGTGGCACTGGCTGGTTTCGCTACCGTAGCGCAGGCCGCTCCGAAAGATAACACCTGGTACACTGGTGCTAAACTGGGCTGGTCCCAGTACCATGACACTGGTTTCATTCCTAACAATGGTCCGACCCACGAAAACCAACTGGGTGCAGGTGCTTTTGGTGGTTACCAGGTTAACCCGTATGTTGGCTTTGAAATGGGTTACGACTGGTTAGGTCGTATGCCGTACAAAGGCGACAACATCAATGGCGCATACAAAGCTCAGGGCGTTCAGCTGACCGCTAAACTGGGTTACCCAATCACTGACGATCTGGACATCTACACTCGTCTGGGTGGTATGGTATGGCGTGCAGACACCAAGGCTAACGTACCTGGTGGCGCATCCTATAAAGACCACGACACCGGCGTTTCTCCGGTATTCGCAGGTGGTGTTGAGTACGCGATCACTCCTGAAATCGCTACCCGTCTGGAATACCAGTGGACCAACAACATCGGTGACGCACACACCATCGGTACTCGTCCGGACAACGGTCTGCTGAGCCTGGGTGTTTCCTACCGTTTCGGTCAGGGCGAAGCAGCTCCGGTAGTTGCTCCGGCTCCGGCTCCAGCTCCGGAAGTACAGACCAAGCACTTCACTCTGAAGTCTGACGTTCTGTTCAACTTCAACAAAGCAACCCTGAAACCGGAAGGTCAGGCTGCTCTGGATCAGCTGTACAGCCAGCTGAGCAACCTGGATCCGAAAGACGGTTCCGTAGTTGTTCTGGGTTACACTGACCGCATCGGTTCTGATGCTTACAACCAGGGTCTGTCCGAGCGTCGTGCTCAGTCCGTCGTTGATTACCTGATCTCTAAAGGTATCCCGTCTGACAAGATCTCCGCACGTGGTATGGGCGAATCCAACCCGGTTACCGGCAACACCTGTGACAACGTGAAACAACGCGCTGCACTGATTGACTGCCTGGCTCCGGATCGTCGCGTAGAGATCGAAGTTAAAGGCATCAAAGACGTTGTAACTCAGCCGCAGGCTTAAGTTCTCGTCTGGTAAAAAACCCCGCTTCATGCGGGGTTTTTTTTCGTCTTCAGTAAAATAAATAACCTTGGCAAGTTATTCCTTTCCGAGTAAAGCCTGCAAATCCTGCTTCAAAGAAGACATTTTATTTGCATATTTCTCTTTGTTTTCCGCATCTTCTATCAGCTGGACAATCGTTTCGGAAAGTGTTTTACCGCGCCGCTGTGCAAGACCAGCCAGCCGTTGCCAGACAATAAATTCCAGATCGATTGATTTCTTACGCGTGTACTGATGTTCCGCATTAAAATGGCGTTTCCGTCTGGCTCGAATAGTCTGCTTCATGCGATTGACCAGCTCTGGATTCATATGCTTGTCAATCCAGCCATTTACCAGCACGGGTTCATTTTCCAGCGATAGCAACACGTCAACGGCTTCCTGGGCGGCACTGGCTTCTACGTAACGGGTAATTAGCTCCCCTTCACGGTGTTTCTTCACCAGATACTTCCATTTCCAACCGCTTTCCAGATTTTCAAGTTGTTGATATTTCATAGCGATCTCAATGTTACCGTGTAACTCTTTACAGAATATCAGTTTTTTAACTGTGCGATGAAAAGAATCTCCATCCTGTGAGCTTTAACGCCCATGCAAGGAGTATTGTCGGTGCTTTCTACGTGTGCTGCAGTGCCGGTTACGGTATAATCGCGGCTTTGACAACAGACTAAAAAACATCAACTTTGACCATTACGAAACTTGCATGGCGTGACCTGGTTCCTGATACCGATAGCTATCAGGAAATATTTGCTCAGCCACATTTGATTGACGAAAACGATCCTTTATTCAGTGATACTCAACCGCGACTGCAATTTGCGCTGGAGCAGCTGCTGCATACGCGAGCATCCTCCTCTTTTATGCTGGCAAAGGCCCCGGAAGAGTCTGAGTATCTGAATCTTATTGCCGATGCCGCACGTGCGCTACAAAGCGATGCAGGCCAACTGGTGGGTGGTCACTATGAGGTTTCCGACCACACCATTCGCTTAAGTAACGCAGTGAGCGTAGATGATAATTTTGCGACTTTAACGCAGGTTGTCGCTGCCGACTGGGTAGAAGCAGAACAACTCTTTGGCTGCCTGCGCCAGTTTAATGGCGACATTACCTTGCAGCCAGGCCTGGTGCATCAGGCAAATGGCGGTATTCTCATCATCTCTTTGCGTACTCTGCTGGCGCAACCTCTGCTGTGGATGCGGCTGAAAAACATCGTTAACCGCGAGCGTTTTGACTGGGTAGCGTTTGATGAGTCGCGCCCTCTCCCCGTCTCTGTGCCTTCGATGCCACTGAAGCTGAAAGTCATTCTGGTAGGCGAACGCGAATCATTGGCTGATTTCCAGGAGATGGAGCCAGAGCTTTCTGAGCAGGCTATTTATAGCGAATTTGAAGATACTCTGCAGATTGTCGATGCGGAGTCAGTAAACCAGTGGTGTCGCTGGGTGACATTTACCGCCAGACATAACCACTTACCTGCACCGGGAGCGGATGCCTGGCCGGTACTTATCCGCGAAGCAGCACGCTACACCGGTGAACAAGAAACACTGCCGCTTAGCCCGCAGTGGATCCTCCGCCAGTGTAAAGAGGTCGCATCCTTGTGCGAAGGCAATAGCTTTACCGGCGAGCAGCTAAACTTAATGCTACAACAACGGGAATGGCGCGAAGGCTTCCTTGCCGAACGAATGCAGGATGAGATCCTTCAGGAGCAGATCCTGATTGAAACCGAAGGCGAACGCATCGGGCAAATCAATGCCCTTTCGGTCATTGAATTTCCGGGTCATCCACGCGCTTTTGGCGAACCTTCTCGCATTAGCTGCGTTGTGCATATTGGTGATGGCGAATTTACCGATATCGAACGCAAGGCCGAGCTTGGCGGCAACATACACGCTAAAGGGATGATGATCATGCAGGCGTTCCTGATGTCGGAGCTTCAGCTTGAGCAACAGATCCCTTTCTCAGCATCGCTGACGTTTGAGCAGTCATATAGCGAAGTGGACGGCGATAGCGCCTCGATGGCGGAACTCTGCGCCCTGATAAGTGCCCTTGCCGATGTGCCGGTGAATCAGAGTATCGCTATCACAGGTTCAGTCGATCAGTTCGGTCGCGCCCAGCCGGTCGGTGGTTTGAATGAGAAAATCGAAGGCTTCTTTGCTATTTGTCAGCAACGTGAGTTAACGGGGAAACAAGGTGTCATTATCCCCACCGCTAACGTTCGCCATTTAAGTCTTCACAGTGAACTGGTGAAAGCAGTAGAGGAAGGCAAATTCACCATCTGGGCAGTAGACGATGTGACTGACGCACTGCCTTTATTATTAAATCTTGTGTGGGATGGTGAAGGCCAGACAACGCTGATGCAAACTATCCAGGAACGTATTGCGCAAGCATCGCAACAGGAAGGACGTCACCGTTTTCCATGGCCATTACGTTGGCTGAACTGGTTTATTCCGAACTGATCGGACTTGTTCAGCGTACAGGTGTTAGCTATCCTGCGTGCTTCACTAAAATAAGGCTTACAGAGAACATGGTAGATAAACGCGAATCCTATACAAAAGAAGACCTTCTTGCCTCTGGTCGCGGAGAACTGTTTGGCGCTAAAGGCCCGCAATTGCCAGCACCAAACATGCTGATGATGGATCGAGTGGTCAAAATGACCGAGACCGGTGGTAACTTCGACAAAGGCTATGTCGAAGCAGAACTGGATATCAATCCAGACCTATGGTTCTTCGGCTGCCACTTCATCGGCGATCCGGTAATGCCGGGATGTCTGGGTCTGGATGCGATGTGGCAGCTGGTAGGGTTCTACCTTGGCTGGCTGGGCGGCGAAGGTAAAGGCCGCGCACTGGGTGTAGGCGAAGTGAAGTTCACTGGTCAGGTTCTACCTACCGCGAAAAAAGTAACCTACCGTATTCACTTTAAACGCATTGTTAACCGTCGCTTGATCATGGGTCTGGCAGACGGCGAAGTATTGGTAGATGGTCGTCTGATCTACACCGCCAGCGACCTGAAAGTCGGTCTGTTCCAGGATACTTCTGCATTCTGATTTAAATCAGGCTACATATTAAAGGCGAAACCTCCGCATTGCGGAGGTTTCTTTTTAAAGAGACAGAATCAGGCCATTACTACCCTGTCCGCCATGGCTTCTCGCCAGCCTCCCAGCCATTGTGACCTTTGATTCAGCGTCTGATAGGGACACATTTCTTTTGAGCGTCCGGCGATGCCGGCCTGATAACCACGTTGATGTGCCCGTTCCAGGCGATCTCGTTTTTGTCTCTTCATGCCTCGTTTCCCTCATACTGGTTTCTGGTGGAAAAGAAAACAGTGATTACTAAATGTGCAATCACAGTTAAGCAATACCGCGAATCATAACTGCCGTCAATGCGCAAAATTCACGCCACTGTCATATTTGTGAGCCACACGGGCATGTTGGTTGTACAAAAAATGTGAAGCGGAACAAGTTTTTCTCGGTGAATTAAACAAAAAAACCGCCTCAGGCTACATGCCGGAGACGGTTATATTTACAAATATTTATAATTAAGGTAGACGCTTTATCTCTTGCGCAATAGCAGCGGCTTCCTGACTCCAGACACTGGCCAGCACTTTGACCATTTCATCGTAGCCATCCTGATTTTGCACCCCTTCCAGACGGAACGGTCGTTTGATCAATTGTCCCTGGTGATTCAACAACCACTCGCCGCTGACAATGACCTTGCCATCATAGCGACCGTTAAACTCCGTTACGGTTACGTTGAGCGTGTCCTGTGCGCTTCCCAGAGGCTGGGAGGCAACCACCCAACCGGGGAGTTGCGTACTCAGATTCGCCACCAGGGTGTTGCGCAACTGTTGATCCAGCGGGCTGGCCCACAGGTTGTTGTTGGCAATCACATACTTCACATCACTGGTCTGATAAACCACCCCATTCCCCGCCAGATAGTCTGGAACAACGACTTGCTCTACCCATAACAGGCGATTGCCCTGGCTGGCGGTACTTTGCGTACCGCTCTGCACAACAGGTAACTGGTAATAGTTTTTATTGATCTCGCCGGAGCTGCATCCGGCCAGCCACAGTGCCGCAATCGTCACTAGCCACTTTTTCATTGTTTCGCCCTCTTCGGCTCTGGATCTTTTTTGTCCTTCGCTTCAAATACCAGCGCGTTACTCTTCTCGTTAAGCGTTTTCAGCACCGGTTGCAGTTCACGCAACACCTGATCAAGCCGCTGCATATCCGCTACCATCTTGTTGTAGGCTGCGGAGCCTGGCTGGAAGCCCTGCATACTGCGATTCAGCTCACGCAACGTTGACTGCATATCCGTTGGCAACTGCTGCATCGACTGGCTGGCGAGGATCTTGTTCATACTATCCAGCGTCGTTTGCAGGTTTTTCATCGTGCGCTGGCTTTCAGACAGCGTACTGGTCGCCTGCTCAATCATCGGATTCAACGGCAGCTTGTTGATCTTATCTAATGCTTCCATCAGACGTTGCTGGATTTGCGCCAGACCGCCGCTAACGGTCGGGATAATCTGATAACCATTAAATTCACGAATACCGGTTATCGCTGGCGTATTTGGATAGAAATCGAGATCAACATAGAGCGCACCAGTGACCAGATTTCCGGTCTTCAGCGATCCGCGCAAGCCACGTTTCAACAACTCTCCAAGGTGCTTAACGACATCCGCATTTTCGCCAAGCTGCATTTTCAGCCGTTCCGGTTCAATGCGAATGAGTACCGGAATACGGTAATCATCATTAAATGTCTGACGCATATTCGGCGCAAAGAAAGGTACTTTACTTACTGTACCCAGGCGAATACCCCGGAATTCTACCGGAGCGCCAGGCTGCAGGCCACGTACCGAATCTTTAAAGAACATCAGATAGTCAATGTGATCGGTGTATAGCGAATCCTGAATGCTCTTCTGGTCGTCATACAAAACGAATGCGGTTTTCGGCGCAACAGGCTGCCCTAAATCCAGACCTTCAGGCACGTCAAAGCTGACGCCGCCGCTGAGTAGCGTTGTCAACGATCCCATCTCTACGCGCATTCCCGCTGACGTCAGATCAACCGCAATGCCACTATCTTTCCAGAAGCGAACATTGCCGGTCACCAACCGGTCATAAGGTGCATTGATAAACAGCTGATAGCTGATATTGCGTTTTTGCGTATCGAAGGTGCTGGTTTCAACCGAACCTACCCGATAGCCACGGAACAGCACCGGATCTCCCGGCGAGAGTTGTCCGGCTTTTTTGCTATCAAGAATCACACGAATACCTTTCGCATCAGGCGGTGCCAGCGGTGGCGAATCGAGCAAATCATAACTTGCCTGTTTGCTGCCTTTCGCCCCCGGTTGCAGTTCGATATACACACCGGAAAGCAGTGTGCCCAGGCCGCTAATACCTTCTCGACCTATCTGCGGTTTTACCACCCAGAAGACGGTATCTTTATGCAGCAGCTTCTCCATACCGGCGTTCAGGCGCGCTTTGATTTCAACGTGCGTCAAATCATCGGCTAGCGTTGCGCTCTCGACCACGCCGACGTCAACACTACGGCTTTTAATGGTAGTCTTGCCGCCCTCAATCCCTTCCGCATTCGCGGTGATCAGGGTAACTTCCGGTCCCTGATGGCTGTAATGATAAAAAAGAACCCACGCCCCTATAAGCGCCGTGACGATAGGAAATATCCACACGGGAGACCAGTTCTTCACTTTCTGGATTTTGGCTTCCCCATTATTAGATTCCATACTGTCAGGACTCCTCATGCACTGATTCAGGTTGACGATCCCACGACAAGCGTGGATCAAACGTCATTGCAGAAAACATTGTCATTATGACGACTAAAGCAAACATTAACGCACCCATTGCAGGATAAATACTCATTAAACCTCCCATACGCACCAGCGCCGAGAGCACCGCAATCACGAAAACGTCAATCATCGACCAGCGGCCTACAAACTCAACAACTTCATAAATCAAATGCATTCTTTCGCTGTCACGCTTGCCGTGCCCTTTGGCATCCCAGCACAACCATGCAATGGCGATCATCTTTAACGTTGGCACCATGATACTGGCTAAAAAGATAACTGCAGCTACAGGATAAGAGCCTTCACTCCACAACAGGATGACCCCGGCGAGAATCGTTGACGGCATCTTAGAGCCTAATAAATCAGTCACCATGATGGGTAAAAGATTAGCCGGGAGATACAGCATGATGGACGTAACAAGCAGCGCCAGCGTCCATTGCAGGCTATTTCTGCGCCGAACGTATCCTTTCGTACCGCAACGCGGGCACACCGTTTCATCGGCGGGAAGGATCGCCGTACAGCAAGAGCAAGAGCG
The DNA here is from genome assembly GCF_005280595.1 of Escherichia sp. MR. Classification (NCBI taxonomy): domain Bacteria; kingdom Pseudomonadati; phylum Pseudomonadota; class Gammaproteobacteria; order Enterobacterales; family Enterobacteriaceae; genus Escherichia; species Escherichia sp. MR. The sequence goes on from NZ_SZVK01000001.1 coordinate 117,313, forward strand.
CAATCCTTGTCGGATACCCGTAATGCCCGGTTTTAACGGCTTAAGTAGCTCTGGCATCGGGGCGATATCGTCCCACAACCAGCGACGATCAACGCACTGAAAGGCGCGCAGTTGCAGGACACAAAATAAACACCAGGGGAGAAAGCTGCTGCCGACACCAATGCTGCCGTAGGCCATCAGTTTAACGAAACTGACCAGCACACCCGCGAGGAAAATCTCCGCCATTCCCCAGGTTTTGAGTTGAAAAAGCACCCGTGCCAGTTGCTCTTTTAAACGGACCGGTAATTCCGCGCGATTCACCAGTAACAGAATGGTTATCAGACAAAACGCGGGAACCAGTTGCACAAACAACAGGAAAAAGGTGCCGAGGCTGGCGTAGTCCTCAGAAAACAGCACGCCCGGAATTTCCAGTAATGTAATTTCACTGGTAACTCCTGCAACGTTCATATTCACAAAAGGGAATAAGTTGGACAGCAACAGCATGAACAGTGCGGCCAACGCATAGGCGGTAGGACGCTGCCGGGGCGCGTCCCACGCAACGGTTAACGTTGTGCCACACCGAGGACATGCCGCTTTCTGACCATGCTCAAGGTGGGGTAATGCCACCAGCATGTCACACTGCGAGCACAAGATATGCTTCGCGGCATGATGATGTTCGCACATTGGTACTCCTTAATGATGCGCTATTCTACAGATTGCTGACAAAGTGTCCTTTTTTCATGCCGGATGCAGCATTGGTGCCTTTACCGGTCTGAGAGAATACAAATGATCTCCCCCATGCCTGATAAGCGTAGCGCATCAGGCAATTTTACCTTTGTCATCAGCCTCTATATCAATCAACTGTTTTGCGATCAGCCACCATTTTTTAACGCTTCAAGATACTCCCAGCGTTCAAAAGCCTGCTCCAGCTCCTGCTCCGCAGCAGCCAGATCAGCGAGCACTTTTTGCGTATGTTCATGAGACTGGCTGAAGAAGGAGGCATCCGCCACCTGCGCCTGTAAGGCTTCCAGCTTCGCTTCCAGATCTTCAAGCAATTGCGGAAGCTGTTCCAGTTCGCGCTGCAATTTATAGCTTAGTTTGCTAGTGTTGCGTTTTACAGTTTCTGCTTTTGGCGCTGCCGCTTCTTCGGTTTTTTTCACCACCGGCTGTTTAAGCGCCACATACTGTTCTTGCTGACCACGGGCATCATGATAACCGCCAACATAACGACCAATTTTGCCGCCGCCTTCAAAGATCCAGCATTCTGTCACAGTGTTATCGACAAACTGACGATCGTGGCTTACTAACAACACCGTCCCCTGGTAGCTGTCGATTAGCTCTTCAAGCAGTTCGAGCGTTTCGACGTCAAGGTCGTTGGTCGGTTCGTCGAGGATCAGTAAATTGCTTGGCTTAAGGAACAAACGTGCTAACAGCAGACGGTTACGTTCCCCGCCAGAAAGCGCACGTACCGGCGTCATCGCCCGTTTCGGATGGAACAGGAAGTCCTGCAAATAACCCAGCACGTGGCGTGGTTTACCGTTAACCATCACCTCTTGCTTACCTTCGGCAAGGTTATCCATCACCGTTTTATCGGGATCCAGTTCCGCGCGGTGCTGATCGAAATAAGCCACTTCAAGTTTGGTGCCAACGTGAATACGTCCGCTGTCTGGCTGAAGTTGCCCCAGCATCAGTTTTAACAGCGTGGTTTTACCGCAGCCATTCGGGCCAATCAGCGCAATTTTGTCGCCACGTTGTACCTGAGCGGAAAAGTCTTTCACCAGTTGTTTGCCCTCAACCTGATAGCAAACATCTTCCATTTCAAAGACTATTTTACCGGAGCGGCTGGCTTCTTCGACCTGCATCTTCGCCGTACCCATTACCTCCCGGCGTTGGCTACGTTCACGACGCATCGCTTTCAATGCACGCACGCGACCTTCGTTACGGGTACGACGCGCTTTGATCCCCTGACGGATCCATACCTCTTCCTGCGCCAGTTTGCGGTCGAACTCGGCGTTTTGCAGCTCTTCCACGCGCAGGGCTTCTTCTTTTTCCAGCAGGTACTGGTCGTAATTCCCTGGATAGGTCACCAGCTTGCCGCGATCGAGATCAACAATGCGCGTCGCCATATTGCGAATAAACGAACGGTCGTGGGAGATGAAAATAATCGTCCCATTGAAGGTTTTAAGGAACCCTTCCAGCCAGTCGATGGTTTCGATATCCAGGTGGTTAGTCGGTTCGTCGAGCAGTAACACGCGCGGATTGCTCACCAGCGCGCGTCCCAACGCCGCTTTACGCAACCAACCGCCGGAAAGTGACGACAGCGCAGCATTGGGGTCTAATCCCAGCTGTGCCAATACTTCGTTGATGCGGTTTTCCAGTTGCCACAGATTATGGTGATCAAGCTGCTCCTGGACTTTCGCCAGTTCATTGAGATTTTTCTCGCTCGGGTCATTCATCACCAGGCGCGAAATATCGTGATAGCGTTTCAGGTATTCCGCCTGTTCTTCGATGCCTTCGGCAACGAAATCATAAACGCTGCCCTCAACGTTACGCGGCGGATCTTGTTGCAAACGCGCAACGATCAAATCTTGCTCATAGATTATCCGACCGTCATCCAGCCCCTGTTCACGGTTGAGGATTTTCATTAACGTCGATTTGCCTGCGCCGTTACGGCCCACCAGACAAACACGTTCGTTATCTTCGATATGCAGTTCTGCGTTATCGAGAAGCGGCGCGTCGCTGAACGACAGCCATGCGCCATGCATACTGATTAATGACATTACTATTCCTTTCAGGCTGCGGTAATCAGCCAGCAGTTGTGGATCTGGCGGTTACGGGCGAAATCCTGGGAGAGCGTTTTTTGCGTAATTTCTTGTGCTTTCAGTCCCAGTTTTGCCAGTCCGTCAAGATCCATACGGAAGCCACGCTTGTTGTTCGAGAACATGATAGTCCCGCCAGCACGCAGCAGACGCTTCAAATCTTTCATCAGCGCCAGATGATCGCGCTGAACATCAAACGCATCTTCCATTCGTTTTGAGTTAGAGAAGGTTGGCGGATCGATAAAAATCAGATCGAACTGTTCATTAGCTTCACGCAACCACGCCAGACAATCGGCCTGAATCAGGCGATGCGCACGGCCGGTTAAGCCATTCAGACGCAGGTTGCGTTCTGCCCACTCCAGATAAGTACGCGACATATCCACCGTGGTGGTGGTGCGCGCGCCGCCTAAGCCCGCGTGCACGGTGGCGCTACCGGTATAGGAGAACAGGTTGAGGAAATCTTTGCCTTTACTCATCTGACCGAGCATACGACGGGCGATACGGTGATCGAGGAACAAACCCGTATCAAGGTAATCCGTCAGGTTCACCCACAGGTGCGCGTTATATTCGGTGACTTCAAGAAACTCGCCCTTCTCGCCCAGTTTCTGATACTGATTTTTGCCCTTCTGGCGTTCACGGGTTTTCAGCACCAGTTTGTTTGGCGCAATCCCCAGTACCGAAATGGTCGCAGCGATAATATCGAACAAACGTTGACGCGCTTTGTGCGCATCGATGGTCTTCGGCGGCGCGTACTCCTGCACGACCACCCAGTCGGCGTAGCGGTCAACAGCGACGTTGTATTCTGGCAAATCGGCGTCATACAGGCGGTAACATTCAATCCCTTCCTGCCGCGCCCATTTTTCGAATTTCTTCAGGTTCTTACGCAGACGGTTGGCGTAATCTTCCGCCACCATCGCCGGTTTGCTGTCCGGGGTACTTTCGGCAACGTGGTAGTTTTTCTGCACGCAGTCCAGCGGGCCATTTTTCGCCTTGTACTGTTTGTCTGCGCGCAATTGCAGACAACTTAGCAAATCCGGCGAGGCGCTGAATAAAGAGAGATTCCAGCCACCGAACTGGTTTTTCATGATTCGGCCCAGCAGGCTATGCAGCGCAATCAGCGCCGGTTCGCTGTCCAGACGCTCACCGTATGGCGGGTTGCTCAGTACGGTGCCATACGGTCCTTTTGGTAGCGGATTGGTCAGCTGCGCGACATCTTTCACCTCAAAAGTGATCAGTTCGCCAATCCCCGCCAGGCGGGCGTTAGTACGCGCACGTTGAATCACCCGCGCATCGCTGTCGGAACCGTAGAAATGAGAGCTGTATTCTGCCAGACCTTTACGGGCGCGAGTTTGTGCTTCCACTTTCACTTCCTGCCAGATGGCTTCGTCGTGCTGCGCCCAGCCGCTAAATCCCCAACGCCCACGGTGCAGGCCCGGCGCGCGGTCGGTCGCCAGCATCGCGGCTTCAATCAGCAACGTACCGGAACCACACATCGGGTCGAGCAGTGGTGTTCCTGGCTGCCAGCCAGATCGCATCACAATGGCTGCCGCCAGTGTTTCTTTGATTGGCGCAATACCGGCACGGTCACGATAACCACGCAGATGCAAACCATCACCACTTAAGTCGAGAGCGATACTGGCGGTTTCTTTATGCAGCCAGACGTTAACGCGAATATCCGGCGCATCGCGATCAACATTTGGTCGCGGCAGATTTTTACGCGTGAAAGCATCAACAATTGCGTCTTTAACTTTCATCGCGCCATACTGGCTGTTGCGGATAGTGTCATTCAGACCGCTAAAGTGGACAGCAAAGGTCGCGCCAGGATTAAACATCTCTGTCCAGTTGATCGCCTGAACGCCGAGATAGAGGTCTAAATCGCTGTAAACCTTGCACTCGCCCAGCGGCAACATAATACGCGAGGCCAGGCGGCTCCACATCAGGCTCTGGTATACAAGCCGCGTGTCGCCCTTGAAATGGACCCCACCCTGAACCACCTGGCATTCAACGGCCCCCAGGTTTTCCAGTTCAGTTTTTAACAGCTCTTCCAGCCCACGGGCCGTACTGGCAAACAGAGAATTCATATCGTCACTTTTACTCTAAGAAAATTGTTGCGCATTATAGCTAATAAGTCCGTCATGTCATAAAGTTGAGGGCTTATTTTCATTTGGGGACCGCACCGTGGCGACATTAACCCGGCTTTTTATTCATCCTGTTAAATCCATGCGTGGCATCGGTCTGACACACGCTCTTGCAGATATCAGCGGGCTGGCCTTCGATCGCATTTTTATGCTGACAGAACCCGACGGTACATTTATTACCGCCCGTCAGTTTCCACAGATGGTGCGCTTTACCCCATCTCCCGTTCATGACGGTCTGCATCTCACTGCGCCCGATGGTAGTAGTGCGTGGGTACGCTTTGCCGATTTCGCCGAACAGGACGCACCAACGGAAGTGTGGGGTAACCATTTTACTGCGCGCATTGCGCCAGATGAGATAAACAAATGGTTAAGCGGATTTTTCTCCCGCGACGTGCAATTGCGCTGGGTGGGGCCACAGATGACGCGGCGCGTAAAACGCCACAACACTGTACCCCTGTCATTCGCTGATGGCTATCCGTATCTGCTCGTCAATGAAGCTTCATTGCGCGATCTCCAACAACGCTGTCCGGCAAGCGTCAAAATGGAACAATTCCGTCCCAATCTGGTTGTTTCTGGCGTAGCCGCGTGGGAAGAAGACACCTGGAAAGTGATTCGTATTGGCGATGTGGTGTTCGATGTGGTGAAACCTTGTAGCCGTTGTATTTTCACCACCGTTAGCCCGGAAAAAGGGCAAAAGCATCCGGCTGGCGAACCATTAAAAACGCTGCAATCTTTCCGTACAGCCCAGGATAATGGCGATGTCGATTTCGGTCAAAACTTAATTGCCCGTAACAGTGGTGTTATCCGTGTTGGCGATGAGGTGGAAATCCTAGCGACAGCACCGGCAAAAGTCTACGGTGCGGCCGCAGCCGACGATACTTTCACTGCGACACAACAACCAAACGCGAATGTTGACATCAACTGGCAAGGGCGGGCATTTCGCGGTAATAACCAACAGGTACTGCTGGAACAATTAGAAAATCAAGGGATTCGTATTCCCTATTCTTGCCGTGTCGGCATATGCGGAAGTTGTCGTGTTCAGCTTCTCGAAGGCGAAGTCACCCCGCTGAAAAAATCAGCTATGAGTGACGATGGAACAATTCTTTGCTGTAGTTGCGTACCGAAGACTGCATTGAAACTGAAAAGTTAAACGGCTTGTTCAAGGCTGACGCTGTCATAACTCACATGCGGTCTCAGCCTGTCATTCATAATTTTGATGGCGTCACCCAGTTGCATGGCGCGCCCGGCGATGACGACGCAAGGTTGCGCCAGCAGGCACAGTGCGGCATTTTCGCCAGATTCAATAACCAGCAAATTGACTTGCTCATTGGTGTCGCTTAACCAGACACAGGCAGCATCACCTGACGCTGGAGCCCACATTTCGCCATGAGAAACAAAATGCCAGCTTTTCGGCATTTGCGGTTTGAGATAACGAATCGCTACCAGTGCATTAAGCACCAGTTCAGCTTTTTGTTCTTTTGATAAGTTAAGGTCGCGGCATTTTTCTTCAAACGTGAAATAGAGCGCGGCGTCATCAACGCAAAATCCCGCAGGAGAAAAAGCATCCGGCGTCAACATTTTACGCGCAAAACGTGAGCGAAACAGCATACCATTGGCTAAATCAAGCATCATTCGATCATGCTCTTCATCGTAATACCAACGCCAGTTATCGTCTGGTTTAATTCGCATATGCCTCTCCTCTACCCTATAAATTCACTGCAACACATTCCATTGTCGCTTTGCTTAATAACCTCAACAAGAAAAGTACAAAATGTCTAAATAAGTAACAGGAATGAATATAAAACAACCAGGGCTGAAAATAAAGCCCTGATTATCTTATAAAGAGAAAGTGAAAGAAATAATTAGATATGAGTAACGATTTCTTTAATCAGCGGTGGTCCTTTAAAAATAAAACCAGAATAAATTTGCACCAGTGAAGCCCCCGCTGCTATCTTCTCACGGGCAGCAATAACCGAGTCAATACCACCAACACCAATGATCGGTAAACGACCGTTTAATTCCTGCGACAAGCGGCGAATAATTTCTGTGCTTTTTAATTGCAACGGACGACCACTTAAGCCACCGGTTTGATCGCAATTTTTCATTCCCTGAACTAAAGAACGATCGAGGGTGGTATTAGTCGCAATAACGCCATCAATATTATGACGTACCAAACTATCGGCAACCTGGATCAACTCTTCTTCAGAAAGATCCGGTGCGATCTTCACTGCGATCGGCACATATTTATGGTGCATCGCTTGCAAATCATTTTGCTTATTTTTAATTGCCGTTAATAAATCATCCAGTGCTTCGCCATATTGCAGAGTACGTAATCCTGGGGTATTCGGTGATGAAATATTGATGGCAATATATCCTGCATAGGCGTAGATTTTTTCCATACAAATCAGATAGTCATCTTTGCCTTGCTCAACCGGTGTATCTTTATTTTTACCGATATTAATTCCCAGAACGCCGTCATAATGTGCTTTTTTAACGTTCTCAACGAGGTTATCAACGCCGAGGTTATTAAAGCCCATACGGTTGATCAAACCTTCAGCATCCACCAGACGGAAGAGACGCGGCTTGTCATTTCCTGGTTGTGGACGAGGGGTGACAGTGCCGATCTCGATCGATCCAAATCCCATTGCGCCTAAAGCGTCAATACACTCCCCGTCTTTATCAAGACCGGCAGCCAGACCAAGCGGATTTTTAAAGGTCAGTCCCATGCAGTTAACCGGTTTCGCTGGAACGTTCTGTCGAACAAGTGCTTCAAACGGCGTTCCGGTAATGCGACGTAATTGCTGAAAAGTAAACTCATGAGCGCGCTCAGGATCGAGCTGAAAAAGGGCTTTACGAACGAAGGGGTAGTACATGAACTCTCCTGGATTCCCGGTGTGCAAACCGGGTGCGTATTATGTGCGAGTTCGGATCAAAAGGGAATTGACCTGTGGCAATAAATAGCAAACGTTTTCTTGTTGTGCTTTTTTTATGCTTTTTTTGGCTTTTCTTCATCAGATAAATCATTTCGACTCACAAGCTCTCTCTGTCAGACTGACCGAATTGTTATCAATTTTAACAAAACAAGAACTATTGGTTATAAGGAGAGAGTATGCGTGTCATTACCCTGGCAGGAAGTCCTCGCTTTCCTTCTCGCTCCAGCTCTTTGCTAGAATATGCGCGGGAAAAATTGAATGGCCTGGATGTGGAAGTTTATCACTGGAATCTGCAAAACTTCGCCCCGGAAGATTTGCTTTATGCCCGTTTCGATAGTCCGGCACTCAAGACTTTCACCGATCAGTTGCAACAGGCTGATGGGCTGATTGTCGCCACTCCCGTCTACAAAGCCGCCTATTCCGGCGCACTGAAAACGCTTCTCGACCTGCTACCAGAACGCGCACTACAAGGAAAAGTGGTGTTGCCGCTGGCGACAGGTGGCACGGTGGCTCATCTACTGGCTGTCGATTATGCCCTCAAACCGGTACTAAGCGCCTTAAAAGCGCAGGAGATCCTACACGGCGTATTTGCCGATGACTCGCAGGTGCTTGATTTCCAACATAAGCCGCAATTCACGCCGAATCTGCAATCCCGTCTAGATACCACGCTCGATACCTTCTGGCAGGCGCTGCACCGCCGCGATGTCCAGGTTCCTGACCTTCTCTCTCTGCGAGGTAACGCTCATGCGTAATATTTTTAAACTGGTGCTGATGGGATTATTCAGCGTCTCTACGCTCACGATTGCTGCGGAGTCTTCTCCTGAAGCGTTACGGATAGGTTATCAAAAAGGCAGCATCAGCATGGTGCTGGCAAAAAGCCACCAGTTACTGGAAACACGCTATCCGCAAACCAAAATCTCGTGGGTGGAGTTTCCCGCTGGTCCGCAAATGTTGGAGGCGTTAAACGTCGGCAGTATCGATCTGGGCAGTACGGGGGACATTCCTCCAATTTTTGCTCAGGCCGCCGGTGCTGATTTGGTCTACGTCGGTGTCGAGCCACCGAAACCAAAAGCCGAAGTGATTCTGGTGCCCGAAAACAGCCCGATCAAAACTGTGGCTGAACTAAAGGGCCACAAAGTCGCGTTTCAGAAAGGTTCAAGTTCGCACAACCTTTTACTGCGCGCACTGCAACAAGCCGGGCTTAATTTCACTGATATCCAGCCGACCTATCTGACGCCCGCCGATGCGCGCGCTGCATTCCAGCAGGGTAACGTCGACGCCTGGGCTATCTGGGATCCCTACTACTCCGCTGCGTTATTGCAGGGCGGCGTGCGGGTGCTGAAAGATGGCACCGATCTCAATCAAACCGGATCGTTTTATCTGGCAGCCCGTCCGTATGCAGAAAAAAACGGCGCATTTATTCAGGGCGTACTGGCAACCTTTAGCGAGGCCGATGCGTTAACCCATAGCCAGCGCGAACAAAGCATCGCCCTGTTGGCAAAAACAATGGGTTTACCGGCGCCGGTCATTGCCTCATATCTTGACCATCGCCCCCCTACCACCATCAAACCCGTGAACGCCGAGGTTGCCGCTTTACAGCAACACACTGCCGACCTGTTTTATGAAAATCGTCTGGTGCCGAAAAAAGTCGATATCCGCCAACGCATCTGGCAGCCCACTCAACTGGAAGGAAAACAATTATGAGTCTGAATATGTTCTGGTTTTTACCCACGCACGGTGACGGTCATTATCTGGGAACGGAAGAAGGGTCTCGCCCGGTTGATCATGGGTATCTGCAACAGATTGCACAAGCGGCGGATCGTCTTGGCTATACCGGCGTGCTGATCCCAACAGGCCGTTCCTGCGAAGATGCGTGGCTGGTGGCGGCATCGATGATCCCGGTGACGCAACGGCTTAAGTTCCTCGTCGCCCTACGCCCAAGTGTGACATCGCCTACCGTAGCCGCTCGCCAGGCTGCCACGCTTGATCGCCTCTCTAATGGACGCGCGTTGTTTAACCTGGTCACAGGCAGCGATCCGCAAGAGCTGGCAGGCGACGGCGTGTTCCTTGATCATAGCGAGCGTTACGAAGCCTCGGCGGAATTTACTCAGGTCTGGCGACGTTTATTGCAGGGAGAAACCGTCGATTTCAACGGTAAACATATTCATGTGCGCGGAGCAAAACTGCTCTTCCCGCCGATTCAACAGCCGTATCCGCCACTTTACTTTGGCGGATCGTCCGACGTCGCTCAGGATCTGGCTGCCGAACAGGTTGATCTCTATCTCACCTGGGGCGAGCCGCCGGAGCGGGTAAAAGAGAAGATAGAACAAGTGCGGGCAAAAGCTGCCGCGCATGGGCGCAAAATTCGTTTCGGTATTCGTCTGCATGTAATTGTCCGCGAAACCAACGACGAAGCCTGGCAGGCCGCCGAGCGGTTAATCTCGCATCTTGATGATGAAACTATCGCCAAAGCACAGGCCGCATTCGCCCGGACGGATTCCGTAGGACAACAGCGAATGGCGGCGCTACATAACGGCAAGCGCGACAATCTGGAGATCAGCCCCAATTTATGGGCGGGAGTTGGCTTAGTACGCGGCGGTGCCGGAACGGCGCTGGTGGGCGATGGGCCGACAGTCGCTGCGCGAATCAACGAATACGCCGCGCTTGGCATCGACAGTTTTGTGCTTTCGGGCTACCCGCATCTGGAAGAAGCGTATCGGGTTGGCGAATTGCTGTTCCCGCATCTGGATGTCGCCATCCCGGAAATTCCCCAGCCGCAGCCGCTGAATCCGCAAGGCGAAGCGGTGGCAAATGATTTTATCCCCCGTAAAGTCGCGCAAAGCTAAGGAACAAAATGATGGCAACGCCAGTGAAAAAGTGGTTATTGCGCGTTGCCCCCTGGTTTTTACCGGTGGGCATCGTGGCGGTGTGGCAACTGGCCTCCTCAGTTGGCTGGTTGTCGACGCGTATTTTGCCCTCTCCGCAAGGGGTGGTGACGGCGTTCTGGACGCTCTCAGCCAGCGGCGAATTGTGGCAGCATCTGGCGATCAGCTCCTGGCGGGCGCTGATTGGTTTTTCCATTGGCGGATCGCTGGGGTTGATTCTGGGGCTGATTAGCGGGCTGTCACGCTGGGGTGAGCGACTACTGGATACCTCAATTCAGATGTTGCGCAACGTACCGCATCTGGCGCTGATCCCGCTGGTGATTTTGTGGTTTGGCATTGATGAGTCCGCAAAGATTTTCCTGGTGGCGCTTGGCACGCTATTCCCCATTTATATCAACACCTGGCATGGGATCCGTAATATCGATCGCGGGCTGGTAGAGATGGCGCGCAGCTATGGCTTATCCGGCGTGCCGCTGTTTATCCATGTGATCCTGCCCGGAGCCCTGCCCTCAATTATGGTCGGCGTGCGTTTTGCGTTGGGTCTGATGTGGCTAACGCTGATTGTTGCCGAAACCATTTCTGCCAATTCAGGCATTGGTTATCTGGCAATGAATGCGCGGGAGTTTCTGCAAACGGACGTGGTGGTGGTCGCCATTATTCTTTACGCCCTGCTCGGCAAACTTGCTGACGTCAGCGCGCAACTATTAGAGCGCCTCTGGTTGCGCTGGAACCCGGCTTATCATCTGAAGGAGGCCACGGTATGAATACTGCTCGTCTGAACCAGGGCACACCGCTGTTGCTCAATGCGGTATGCAAACATTACGCGGATAATATCGTCCTGAACCACCTGGATTTGCATATTCCAGCGGGTCAGTTTGTGGCAGTGGTCGGTCGCAGCGGTGGTGGCAAAAGTACCCTGCTGCGCCTGCTGGCGGGGCTGGAAACGCCAACCGCAGGCGATGTGTTAGCGGGTACAACGCCACTTGCCGAAATTCAGGACGATACACGCATGATGTTTCAGGATGCCCGTCTGCTGCCGTGGAAATCGGTAATTGATAACGTTGGGTTAGGTCTGAAAGGCCAGTAGCGCAATGCCGCGCGTCAGGCGCTGGCTGCGGTAGGGCTGGAGAATCGCGCCAGGGAATGGCCTGCGGCGCTGTCTGGCGGGCAGAAACAGCGTGTGGCGCTGGCAAGAGCGTTGATTCATCGACCGGGTTTATTGTTGCTTGATGAACCGCTCGGGGCACTGGACGCCTTAACGCGACTGGAGGTGCAGGATTTGATTGTGTCACTTTGGCAGGAGCACGGTTTTACCGTCTTGCTGGTAACGCATGATGTGAGCGAAGCGGTGGCGATGGCTGACCGGGTGCTGTTAATTGAAGAAGGAAAAATTGGTCTGGATTTGACGGTGGATATACCCCGTCCGCGCCGGTTAGGGTCGGTACGATTAGCGGAGCTGGAAGCGGAAGTGTTGCAGCGGGTGATGCAGCGTGGGCATTCTGAACAACCGATTCGGCGTCATGGTTAATATGCCGGATGCGGCGCATAAAACCAGCAGTTTCAACGGGCTTGTAGGCCTGATAAGACGCAGCAAGCGTCGCATCAGGCCGTTGGGCACGGTTGCCGGATGCGGCGTGAACGCCTTATCCGGCCTACAAAACCAGCAGTTTCAACAGGTTGCCTGATAAGACGCGGCAAGCGTCGCATCAGGCATGTTTGTATCAAGCCAGAGCTTTGGTGATCTTCTCGTACAGATCACCAGAAAGATTTTCCAGTCCTTTTAACTGCTCCAGCGCCGCACGCATTTTCGCCTGACGTTTAGCATCGTAACGTTTCAGGCGAATCAACGGCTCAATCAGGCGCGAAGCCACCTGCGGGTTACGGCTGTTCAGGTCGGTGAGCATTTCCACCAGGAACTGATAACCGCTGCCATCTTCGGCATGGAACGCAGCCGGGTTGCTGCCCGCAAACGCCCCAATCAACGAACGAATACGGTTCGGGTTGCTCATGGTGAACGAACGATGCTGCAACAGGCTGCGCACCGTCTCCAGTACATTCGCCGCCGGACTGGTGGCTTGCAGGATAAACCATTTATCCATCACCAGACCGTCCTGATGCCATTTGTCGTCGTACTCCTGCATCAGCGCATCACGACATGGTAACTGCGCAGCAACCGCCGCCGAGAGCGCCGCCAACGCATCGGTCATATTGTTGGCCTCGTGGAACTGCTTGCTCACCAGCACGTCAGCCAGATGCGTTTCACCAAAAGCGAGGAAACGCAGGCAGGCATTACGCAGAGTGCGTTTTGCAATATCTTCATGCTCAACGCGGTACTCGCTCTGGTAATTCGCGTTATAAATAGCAAGCAACTCATCCGCCAGTTCAGCCGCCAGAGTACGGGTGAGAGCTTCGCGCACTTCAGCAATGGCAATCGGGTCGATGATATCGAACAGTTCTGCCATTTCATTGACGGAAGGCAGCGTCAGGATTTCTGCCGCCAGCGCCGGATCAATCTTCTCATCGAGCAGTACCGCGCGGAAAGCATCGGCAACATGTGCTGGTAAAGACAATGGTTGACCTTGCTGATGACGGGCGACGTTCAGTTTGATGTAGGTTGCGAGCAGGCTTTGCGCCGCATCCCAGCGAGAGAAATCATTACGCGCATGGCGCATCAGGAAAGTCAGTTGCTGGTCGCTCCACTTATATTCCAGTTTCACCGGCGCAGAAAATTCGCAAAGCAGCGCAGGCACAGGCTGGAAGTAGACGTTATCGAAGACAAAGGTCTGTTCCGCCTGGGTGACATTCAATACCGGATTGACCGGATGGCCACCCTTCTGCAACGGAATCACTTTGCCTTCGTTGTCATACAGTTCGATAGCAAACGGAATATGTAGCGGCTGTTTTTCTGCCTGATCCGGCGTGGCTGGTGTGCGCTGGCTGATGGTCAGGGTGTACTGCTCGGTTTCCGGATTGTAGTCGTCTTTAACAGTCACAATCGGCGTACCGGACTGGCTGTACCAGCGACGGAAATGGGAAAGATCGACATTTGACGCATCTTCCATCGCCTGAACGAAATCGTCGCAGGTCGCAGCACTACCATCGTGACGCTCGAAATAGAGCTGCATCCCTTTCTGGAAGTTTTCTTCACCCAGCAGAGTGTGGATCATACGAATCACTTCCGCGCCCTTCTCGTAAACGGTCAGGGTGTAGAAGTTGTTCATTTCAATGACCATATCCGGACGGATTGGGTGCGCCATCGGACTGGCGTCTTCCGCAAACTGCAATCCGCGCATGGTGCGCACGTTGTTGATACGGTTTACCGCGCGGGAACCAAGGTCAGAACTGAACTCCTGATCGCGGAAAACAGTCAAGCCTTCCTTCAAACTGAGCTGGAACCAGTCACGGCAGGTAACGCGGTTGCCGGTCCAGTTATGGAAATATTCATGACCGATGACACGCTCAATGTCGAGATAATCTTTATCGGTTGCAGTGTCGGTACGCGCCAGCACATATTTGGAGTTAAAGATGTTGAGACCTTTATTCTCCATTGCGCCCATGTTGAAGAAATCCACTGCAACGATCATATAGATGTCGAGGTCATACTCCAGACCAAAGCGTTCTTCATCCCACTTCATGGAATTTTTCAGCGAGGTCATCGCCCACGGCGCGCGATCAAGATTGCCGCGATCGACATACAACTCCAGCGCCACTTCGCGACCGGAGCGGGTAGTGAAAGTGTCGCGAAGTACATCGAAGTCACCAGCTACCAGCGCAAACAGATAGCTCGGTTTCGGGAACGGATCCTGCCACTGTACCCAGTGACGTCCATTTTCCAGTTCGCCTTGCGCAACACGGTTACCGTTGGAAAGCAGGAACGGGTATTTGGTTTTATCCGCAATAATTTTGGTGGTAAAACGCGCCAGCACATCCGGGCGATCAAGATAGTACGTAATATGGCGGAAACCTTCAGCCTCACACTGAGTGCAGAGCGCATCGCCTGACTGGTAAAGCCCTTCCAGCGCGGTGTTGGACGCCGGGCTAATTTCATTAATAATCTTGAGCGTAAAACGTTCCGGTAAATTACTGATGATCAGTGCGCCCTCTTCTTCTTTCCAGGCTGTCCACGGCTCATCATTAATATGAATAGAGACTAGTTTAAGGGCTTCGCCGTCCAGACGAAGCGGAGCATCTGATGCACCATGACGGACAGCCTGGCTGATCGCGGTAACCACCGTCTTTTGCGCGTTCAGGTCAAAGGTCAAGTCAATATCAGTAATCTGGTAATCCGGCGCACGATAGTCGTGACGGTATTTGGCTTGTGGCTGTTGAGTCATAAATAACCTTTAGCATCTTTTATAGAGTCAGGTGTTCAGTCTATTCCTGTTGCATAAATCTCGCTACGCAGAATCTTCATCTTTTCAGGTACAAACGCTTTTATTGCTACATTTTTATAACATAAGGTGCGCAATGCCATCGACCATAAAGGTGGCATATGGTGTGATCGGGGTTCAATAAATTGCGAAACAAGGTATACTCCAGCAGTTCCTGAAGATGTTTATTGTACTAAACGCTCCCGTACGAGGACGCTACTGCGCACCTATGACACAATTCGCTTCTCCTGTTCTGCACTCGTTGCTGGATACAGATGCTTATAAGTTGCATATGCAGCAAGCCGTGTTTCATCACTATTATGATGTGCATGTCGCGGCGGAGTTTCGTTGCCGAGGTGACGATCTGCTGGGTATTTATGCCGATGCTATTCGTGAACAGGTTCAGGCGATGCAGCACCTGCGCCTGCAGGATGATGAATATCAATGGCTCTCTGCCCTGCCTTTTTTTAAGGCCGACTATCTCAACTGGCTGCGCGAGTTCCGCTTTAACCCGGAACAGGTCACCGTCACCAACGATAACGGTAAGCTGGATATTCGTTTAACCGGCCCGTGGCGTGAAGTCATCCTCTGGGAAGTTCCTCTGCTGGCGGTCATCAGTGAAATGGTACATCGCTATCGCTCACCGCAGGCCGACGTTGCGCAAGCCCTCGATACGCTGGAAAGCAAATTAGTCGACTTTTCGGCGTTAACCGCCGATCTTGAGATGTCGCGCTTCCATCTGATGGATTTCGGCACTCGCCGCCGTTTTTCCCGCGAAGTACAAGAAACCATCGTTAAACGTTTGCAACAGGAACCCTGGTTCGTTGGCACCAGTAACTACGATCTGGCACGTCGGCTTTCCCTCACCCCGATGGGAACACAGGCGCATGAATGGTTCCAGGCGCATCAACAAATCAGCCCGGATCTTGCCAATAGTCAGCGCGCTGCACTTGCTGCGTGGCTGGAAGAATATCCTGACCAACTTGGCATTGCGTTAACCGACTGCATTACTATGGATGCCTTTCTGCGTGATTTCGGCGTGGAATTTGCCAGTCGTTACCAGGGGCTTCGCCATGATTCCGGCGACCCGGTAGAATGGGGCGAAAAAGCCATTGCACATTATGAGAAGCTGGGAATTGATCCGCAGAGCAAAACGCTGGTTTTCTCTGACAATCTGGATTTACGCAAAGCGGTCGAGCTTTATCGCCACTTCTCTTCCCGTGTGCAATTAAGTTTTGGTATCGGTACACGCCTGACCTGCGATATCCCCCAGGTCAAACCACTGAATATTGTGATTAAGCTGGTGGAGTGTAACGGTAAACCGGTGGCGAAACTTTCTGACAGCCCTGGCAAAACTATCTGCCATGACAAAGCGTTTGTCCGTGCGCTGCGTAAAGCGTTCGACCTTCCGCATATTAAAAAAGCCAGTTAATATCATCAGGGAGCCATAACGGCTCCCTTTTTTGCCTTTTATTCCGAAATCTTTTGTCCCATCTGCGAATTCTGCTTGTCTGATTGCAGATGCCAGGTAACATAGGTATCCCCCCATTGACGGGTGGACAAGTGTTTATTTTTTCCGACTATTAACAGAGAGAATATTATGAGCGTTGTGCCTGTAGCCGACGTACTCCAGGGCCGCGTAGCCGTTGACAGCGAAGTCACCGTGCGCGGATGGGTGCGTACCCGCCGAGATTCAAAAGCTGGCATCTCCTTCCTCGCCGTTTATGACGGTTCCTGCTTTGATCCTGTACAGGCTGTCATCAATAATTCTCTGCCCAATTACAATGAAGACGTCCTGCGTCTGACCACCGGTTGCTCGGTCATTGTGACGGGTAAAGTCGTGGCGTCGCCGGGTCAGGGGCAACAATTTGAAATTCAGGCCAGCAACGTTGAAGTTGCCGGCTGGGTTGAAGATCCAGATACTTACCCGATGGCAGCAAAGCGCCACAGCATTGAGTATCTGCGTGAAGTCGCTCACCTGCGTCCACGTACCAACCTGATTGGCGCTGTTGCGCGCGTTCGCCACACGCTGGCACAGGCGCTGCATCGCTTCTTTAACGAGCAGGGATTCTTCTGGGTTTCAACGCCACTGATTACCGCATCTGATACCGAAGGCGCTGGCGAAATGTTCCGCGTTTCAACGCTGGATCTGGAAAACCTGCCGCGTAACGATCAGGGCAAAGTGGATTTCGACAAAGACTTCTTCGGTAAAGAGTCTTTCCTGACCGTATCTGGTCAGTTGAACGGTGAAACCTACGCTTGCGCATTGTCCAAAATTTATACCTTCGGCCCGACTTTCCGTGCAGAAAACTCCAACACCAGCCGGCATCTGGCGGAATTCTGGATGCTGGAGCCGGAAGTGGCGTTTGCTAACCTGAACGATATCGCCGGTCTGGCTGAAGCCATGCTGAAATATGTCTTCAAAGCGGTTCTCGAAGAACGTGCAGACGACATGAAATTCTTCGCTGAACGCGTAGATAAAGATGCTGTCAGCCGTCTGGAACGCTTCATTGAAGCCGACTTTGCGCAGGTTGATTACACCGATGCGGTAACCATCCTCGAAACTTGCGGTAAGAAATTTGAAAACCCGGTTTACTGGGGCGTGGATCTCTCTTCCGAGCATGAGCGTTACCTGGCAGAAGAACACTTTAAAGCGCCGGTCGTGGTGAAAAACTATCCGAAAGATATTAAGGCGTTCTATATGCGTCTTAACGAAGACGGTAAAACCGTCGCGGCAATGGACGTTCTGGCACCGGGCATCGGTGAGATCATTGGTGGTTCACAGCGCGAAGAGCGTCTGGACGTACTGGACGAGCGTATGCTGGAGATGGGCCTGAACAAAGAAGATTACTGGTGGTATCGCGATCTGCGTCGCTACGGTACTGTTCCGCATTCCGGTTTCGGTCTTGGTTTTGAACGTCTGATCGCCTACGTGACTGGTGTGCAAAACGTGCGTGACGTGATTCCGTTCCCGCGTACTCCGCGTAACGCCAGCTTCTAATTTAGTTTTTCCGAGAGCCAGCGCCCGCTGGCTCTTTTCTATTCCCTTCTGTCAAGTTATCTGTTTGTTAAGTCAATCAATCTATTTGCAACCCTGTCACAACAACCTTCCTGTTACGGAATATTTCCACGTAATATTTATGAACAAAAAATAATCCACATTCTTATTGCGGATTAGTTATTTCTTAGCTGATAGCACAATTTTTATACTTCTTATTAGCTTTCTGGACGTCTGAACCTGTGTTTTAGCGAAGCCACTGAGAGAAATTATCAGAGCGAAAATTTTCGTTTAGCTAAATTTAATATAAGGAAATCATATATATAGATCAAACTCTCTGCAAATATCATTAAAGTCTAATGGAAATATGACGGCGTTCACAAAGTTCCTTAAAATTTACTTTTAGTTACATATTTTTTCTTTTTGTAACTATATCTTTATATTTGTAGCACTTTCACGGTAGCGAAACGTTAGTTTGAATGGAAAGATGCCTGCAGATACATAAAGACACCAAACTTTCATCAATAGCTCCGTAAATATTTATTGACGAAACTTATTGACGGCAGTGGCAGGTGTCATAAAAAAAACCATGAGGGTAATAAATAATGATGAAGCGCAACATTCTGGCAGTGATCGTCCCTGCTCTGTTAGTAGCAGGTACTGCAAACGCTGCAGAAATCTATAACAAAGATGGCAACAAAGTAGATCTGTACGGTAAAGCTGTCGGTCTGCACTATTTTTCCAAGGGTAACGGTGAAAACAGTTACGGTGGCAATGGCGATATGACCTATGCCCGTCTTGGTTTTAAAGGGGAAACTCAAATCAATTCCGACCTGACCGGTTACGGTCAGTGGGAATACAACTTCCAGGGTAACAACTCTGAGGGTTCCGATGCCCAAAATGGCAATAAAACCCGTCTGGCGTTCGCTGGTCTGAAATTTGCTGATGCTGGCTCAATCGATTACGGTCGTAACTATGGTGTTGTTTATGATGCACTGGGTTACACCGATATGCTGCCAGAGTTTGGTGGTGACACTGCATACAGCGATGACTTCTTCGTTGGCCGTGTTGGCGGCGTTGCAACTTACCGTAACTCCAACTTCTTTGGTCTGGTTGACGGCCTGAATTTCGCTGTTCAGTACCTGGGTAAAAACGAACGTGACACCGCACGTCGTTCTAACGGCGACGGTGTTGGCGGCTCCATCAGCTACGAATTCGAAGGCTTTGGTATCGTTGGTGCTTATGGTGCTGCTGACCGCACCAACTTGCAGGAAGCTCAGCCTCTTGGCCAGGGTAAAAAAGCTGAACAGTGGGCTACTGGCCTGAAGTATGATGCAAACAACATCTACCTGGCGGCAAACTACGGTGAAACCCGTAACGCTACGCCGATCACTGGCGGCTTTGCCAACAAAACACAAGACGTTCTGTTAGTTGCACAATACCAGTTCGATTTCGGTCTGCGTCCGTCCATCGCTTACACCAAATCTAAAGCGAAAGACGTAGAAGGTATCGGTGATGTTGATCTGGTGAACTACTTTGAAGTGGGCGCAACCTACTACTTCAACAAAAACATGTCCACCTACGTTGACTACATCATCAACCAGATCGATTCTGACAACAAACTGGGCGTAGGTTCAGACGACACCGTTGCTGTGGGTATCGTTTACCAGTTCTAATAGCAGACCTCTTTGTTAAATGCCGAAAAAACAGGACTTTGGTCCTGTTTTTTTTATGCCTTCCAGAGCAATCTCACGTCTTGCAAAAACAGTCGGCGTTTTCATCAGTAATAGTTGGAATTTTGTAAATCTCCCGTTACCCTGATAGCGGACTTCCCTTCTGTAACCATAATGGAACCTCGTCATGTTTGAGAACATTACCGCCGCTCCTGCCGACCCAATTCTGGGTCTGGCCGATCTGTTTCGTGCCGATGAACGTCCCGGCAAAATTAACCTTGGGATTGGTGTCTATAAAGATGAGACGGGCAAAACCCCGGTGCTGACCAGCGTTAAAAAGGCTGAACAGTATCTGCTCGAAAATGAAACCACCAAAAACTACCTCGGCATTGACGGCATCCCTGAATTTGGTCGCTGCACTCAGGAACTGCTGTTTGGTAAAGGTAGCGCCCTGATCAATGACAAACGTGCTCGCACAGCACAGACTCCGGGTGGCACTGGCGCACTACGCGTGGCTGCCGATTTCCTGGCAAAAAATACCAGCGTTAAGCGTGTGTGGGTAAGCAACCCAAGCTGGCCGAACCATAAGAGCGTCTTTAACTCTGCAGGTCTGGAAGTTCGTGAATACGCTTATTATGATGCGGAAAATCACACCCTTGACTTCGATGCACTGATTAACAGCCTGAACGAAGCTCAGGCTGGCGACGTAGTGCTGTTCCATGGCTGTTGCCATAACCCAACCGGTATCGATCCTACACTGGAGCAATGGCAAACGCTGGCGCAGCTTTCCGTTGAGAAAGGCTGGTTACCGCTGTTTGACTTCGCTTACCAGGGTTTTGCTCGCGGTCTGGAAGAAGATGCTGAAGGTCTGCGCGTTTTCGCTGGTCTGCATAAAGAACTGATCGTCGCCAGTTCCTACTCTAAAAACTTTGGCCTGTACAACGAGCGCGTTGGCGCTTGTACTCTGGTTGCTGCTGACAGTGAAACCGTTGATCGCGCATTCAGCCAAATGAAAGCGGCGATTCGCGCTAACTACTCTAACCCACCAGCACACGGCGCTTCGGTTGTTGCCACCATCCTGAGCAACGATGCGTTACGTGCGATTTGGGAACAAGAGCTGACTGATATGCGCCAGCGTATTCAGCGTATGCGTCAGTTGTTCGTCAATACGCTGCAGGAAAAAGGCGCAAACCGCGACTTCAGTTTCATCATCAAACAGAACGGCATGTTCTCCTTTAGCGGCCTGACAAAAGAACAGGTACTGCGTCTGCGTGAAGAGTTTGGCGTGTATGCGGTGGCTTCCGGTCGTGTGAACGTAGCCGGGATGACGCCAGACAACATGGCTCCGCTGTGCGAAGCGATTGTGGCAGTGCTGTAAGAGTTAAAACCAATGAAGCCCGCTGAAAGCGGGCTGAGGTTGCTGACAAACGCAGCATTGCCTGATGCGCTACGCTTATCAGGCCTACGCGTCCCCTGCAATATTTTGAATTTGCACGATTTTGTAGGCCGGATAAGGCGCTCGCGCCGCATCCGGCATAAACAAAGCGCACTTTGCCAGAAATCCAGGCCCGCATTGAAAGCGGGCTTTTTTATACGCCTTTACCAGACGGGCATTTCGTCTTGCAGGAAGGGATTATGCAGGCGCTCATAACCAAGAGTGGATAATGGTCCGTGACCCGGAATAAATGTCACGTCATCGCCCAGTGGCAGCAGTTTATCTTTAATCGAAGAGATCAGTTGATTATGGTCACCACGAGGGAAGTCGCTACGCCCTACTCCGCCTTTGAAAATAACGTCGCCAGAAATGAGCAGTTTTGACTGATTATCAAAGAAGACCACATGACCCGGCGTATGCCCAGGGCAATGTAACACCTGTAAAGTCACATTCCCTATGCTGATAGTGTCGCCTTCGTTCAGCCAACGATCCGGCGTTAGTGGCTGACACTCCTCCAGACCGAACATACGGCTTTGCGCAGGCAAGCCTTGCAGCCAGAACTCATCTTCTTTTTCCGGCCCAAGAACCGGCACGCCGTAATGTTGCGCCAGTTCCGCCGCCGCGCCAACATGATCCAGGTGACCATGCGTCAGCAGGATCTGCATTAGCGTCAGGCCGCTGGCATCAACTTCCTGTTTGATTTTTTCCGCATCGCCGCCAGGATCAACCAGTGCAGCCAGGCGAGTTTGTTCACACCAGATCAATGAGCAGTTCTGGGAGAATGCAGTGACCGGAATAATACGATAATTCATACTGCCCCTGTTTTGTTAAGCGATTGTTACCAGTGCCGTGCTGGCCCGGTATCAATATGCACAAAGTTACTACGTGGGTAATATCCTACACCACCTGCACGCATAGATAACGCTGCTTTGCGAATATTGCTTAACGCGACACCTTCAATATGGAAATCCATCGCCTGGCCTTTGGTGTGATAGCTTTTCTTCGCTACCCCACGGCTGTGCGCGCGTAGTTCATTGTTGGTATCAATGGAGCGATAACCGGAAATGAGTTGCACCGGTTTGCGGGTGCCTAACAGCCCTTGCAGGCGATACAACTGGTCGAATAATCCTGGGTCGATGGACTTTATTTTGTTCGCGCGGAAATCGCGGAAAAAATGGTTTAGTTTTGCCAATTCTTCCTGAATATAGCCTCTGCCATCGAAAAACTCCGCTTTAATGGACTCTCCGGTATGGAGATTGTTGAGTGTCAAAATACGCGGACGTGGGGTAGAGAGTGTCGCAAACGCAGGGGTCGGCAAGATGGCGGCACCAAGTGCAACGCCACCAAGCGCCAGCAGTTTACGGCGATTAGCGTCGAATTTGTCCATGATAATCAAGTCTACAGGTCAATGTTATCGTTTATATGCACTTCTGGCGCACAAGAGGCACCTTAACCGCGCATAAAGCTAACGTCAAGATGACTCAATCCCAGCAGTGATGGGGGCTAGCGAGAATAGCCCCCAATTTTGCCAATTATTACGACAACTGATTTACCCGAACTACTTCATTTATCTGATTAATTGTTCCGCTTTCGATACAATTTGCGAGCTGGATCGCGCAGGCAGATCATAATTGTAAATATCTGTACGATATTGAGTACGACCATCTGCACCGACAAAAGCGGTCAGGTAGTAGAGATTAACCGGGATCGACTGACGGATATTGACGTAACGGGTATCTCCCTGCTTCAGGGCGTCGGAAATACGCTTGTCATTCCAGCCTGCATCCTGCAACAGCATATTTGCCAGATCAGATGCCTTATTCACCCGCACACACCCTGAGCTTAACGCGCGTGTATCACGCTTGAACAGATTGTGATTAGGCGTGTCATGCAAGTAGATAGCGTCTGAACTCGGCATATTAAATTTATACCGTCCTAGCGAATTTCGTGGGCCAGGAGCTTGCTGGAAGCGGAACGGTAAATTCGAGGCGGTAATCGTTGACCAGTCAACCTGCCACGGATCAATCGCTTCTTTGCTGTTCCAGCCGCGCATCACCGTATAGCCATGACTTTCCAGATAACCCGGATCGTTACGCACTTTCGGCAGAATATCTTTGCGTGCCAGCGTCGGCGGTACGTTCCACGGCGGATTCACCACCACATTGTTTAAAGCACTGCTCATCATCGGTGTTTTGCGGTCAGGACGGCCGACAATCACCCGCGAGTCCAGCACCTGATTACCGTTCTGGTAATAGACCAAAGAATAGGCGGGTATATTGACCATGATGCCAGTAGAAAGCTCCGCAGGCAGCAAGCGTAAACGCTGGATGTTGAGTGCCAGCACACCTGCACGCTGGGCTGGCGTTACATTTAACCAGTCCCGCGTTGCCGGACCAATAGCGCCATCGGCTCCCAATCCTTGCCATGCCTGAAAACGTTTAACGGCTTCCACCAGCTCATTATCGTAGGCAGCGCGTACGGCTGGCGCAGGTTTACTGCGAGCCGTAGTTTGCCTGTCCATCGGCTTAGTTTCTGCTGTTTCGACGGCAACGGCGGACGGACTCACGACTGCATCTGCGGGTGTTTCATCGCCAGGGAGCGCAATTTTCGGCCCGCCTTCGAGCATTCCCGTACGCTGCAAAATCTCGCGCAGTGCTGGTACGTCATTACTCCACTGGCCAGGACGCAGCGTTGCTTTACCGGTCAGTTGTGGCCACGGTTTCGTATCGCTGAGTAAGGTCAATAAAGATTCATGCATCGCGGCATATTGCGGATGCTGCGGAGCCAGTCCTGCAACAAACGTTGGCAACTGACCATTATTTAGCGCCACCTGCCATTGGTTAATGACCGAGAGCGGTGGTGTAGAGAGCGCATAAGGTTTACTGCTGTACAACCAGTGCGTACCTTTGACCGGAATGTTGGCAACGAAATGGAGATAGCCCAGCATTGCATCCGACAGAACTACGTCGCGTGCCAGACCGTTAACGCCAGGATCAGTCAGTAACTCTACCCATTTATTAAACTGCGGCTGAAAACCGGCAATCGCCACTTCCGCCAGTTGCTGCTGGAAGGCTTTTACCGCATCACGGTTTTCCCACATAGGCTGCATGTCACGTGCGGCATACAGCAGTTGAAGCTGGTTAAGATAAACCGGCTTATAACCTGCGGGTAATTGAGATTCGATTTGTGTGCGAGCGTTTTCCGCCGCACCCTCTGGTAGCGGCTGAAGTCCCGCCATAATTGCCGTAGCTTGCGCTTGCGGCAGTGCATCTCCCTGTTCGCTAACAGCCACCGGGCTGTCGCCAGGGATTACTTCAGGCTCATCAGCCTGCACACTGAACAGTGGAGCGAATGTTACGGCCAGACACAAACTTATTGCCGAAAGCCGACGACCACACATCATGTTAAGCAACATCCCTTGCCCCCTGTTTTTATCATACTTTGAATAGCCAGGCTGCTTTTCTCTACTTGCCTGTACAACGCCAATACTCACGAAAGTATGACGAGCAAGCCTGTTACTTATCAGGCTTACCTTCAGTATATAAACACCGATACGTTTTTACACAACCTAATGTAAAGAAGTTTAAAGAAAAGCGCGCCGTAATGCGGCATTTTTTTAGTGCAGAAACGGAGTTTTCTGAAAAAAGGCGACATCGCTGCCGCCTTAATCTTAACTTGCCTGGGAAGACGCTTCGTCAGCCCCTGGAAGCGTTTCTGGAAGCTGCGGCGCAAAGCCACGTAAACCAACCACATGAACGTGCTCGGTATTCTGGAATACCTTACGCACCAGTTTGTAGGTGGTGCCTTTCTCCGGGCTAATATTTTCTGGCGCCGCGATGATGAGCTGCATTTGCAAACGCTCACACAATTCAAACAGCGTGGCGATAGAACGAGCATCCAGTCGCGCTGCTTCATCGAGGAACAGCAGGCGGCAAGGAGAAATGTCTTTACCGCGCAGTCGGCGTGATTCATCTTCCCAGCTCTGTACCACCATCACCAGAATCGACATACCTGTACCAATTGCTTCACCGGTAGATAGTGCGCCCGATTCCGCACGCAACCAGCCATCGGAACCACGGTTAACCTCAACTTCCATCTCCAGGTAGTTGCGGTAATCCAGCAGTTCTTCACCAATGGTCTGCGGTGTGCGCTGGCCCATATCAATCTGCGGGTTAAGACGCTGATACAGTTTCGCCAGGGCTTCCGAGAAGGTCAGACGGTTGCTGTTAAATAGATCCTGATGTTGTTCATGCTGTTCAGAAAGGACATCCAGCAGCATGGCGTGAGTTTCACGCACGTTCACGTTCAGACGCACGCTGTTCACCTGACCGAACGAAACGTTCTGCAATCCCTGGTTGAGCATACGGATGCGGTTCTGCTCGCGCTGAATGGTTTTACGAATGATGTTTGCCACGCTGCGAGAACTGATCGCCAGTTTCTGTTCGCGGGAAGTTAACTCTTCGGTCAGACGGCTAAGTTCGATTTCCATCTGCTCGATAGCTTCAACCGGATCATCGGTACGAATAATATCCTGACGAATACGTTCACGCAGATGCTGGTAAACCGCCACGAAGAACTGAATTTTACGTTCCGGACGTTTTGGATCTTCCGACATACGCAGCACGTCGCGTAGATGTTCGTTATCCGCTACCGCCAGACGCAGCGCACCTAACGCCTTATCCGACATGGAACGCAAATCATCAGCGGAGAGATAAGCCAGCTCGCGACGGTGCAAGCGACGCTCAACACCGTTATCTTTCACCATGCGCATGACTGCACACCAGCCCGCTTTGGCGGTCACCACCTGCTCGCGCATCTCAAAGTAATCACGTTCCAGCTTGCGCAGTTTGCGGGTCAGGTTGTCCATCTCCGCTTCGCAGAAGGTAAGTGCTTTTTCCAGTTGGTTGCGACGAGAACGGTTATTGCTCAGTTGCGCATGTAGTTCGTCACGGCGAATGCGCGCCCGTTCTTCTGCCCCGCTATCGGCACGCACACCGATATCCTGCAATTCGCGTTGCAGATCGTTAAGCAGCTCTTTTTTGGTGTCGTAAGAACTTTTCAGCGAGGCCAGTACCTGGTTGTACTGGCTCAACTGCGCTGCATGACCACGCAACGCTTCACGAGCGCGGGTACGTTCCGCCTCTGCCTGCTCCAGACGTTCACGCAGTTTTTCGTTGAGATCGCTGTTACCGCTGAGCATTTCTGCCGAGTCGGAGTAGCTAAAGTGCGCACGACGCTGCACAACTTCAGTCAGGGCAAATGCCTGCTGACGGGCATCGCGCTGCATCTGCTGGGAGTATGCGTAATCTTCTTTTAACTGTTCGAATTGTTCAGGGTCGCTCTGCAATACTGAAACCATCGGCTCCAGTTTCGCCAGTTGATTACCGAACTGCTGAACAAAACGCGCGGCTTCCTGGGCTTCATCCAGACGTTCGCGGATTTCATCGACGCGATCTGCCAGGCTGTCATCAGCCAGCAGGTTGAGACGCGGCAGAATGCGGTTCAGCGCGGTAACGCCCTCTTTCGCCTGCTCAAACTGAATACGTTGCTGCTGGTTATCATTTTCATGATTACTCAACGCCCGCTCCAGTTCGACGCGACGGCTGTTCAGTTGGCGGATTTCGGCTTCCGGATCGGACTCAAACGCCACCGCCAGATGGCTGCCGATAAAGCGGCTAAATGCCTGATGCAAACGCTGGGTTTTCTGTACATCAAAGGAGAGCGTAGCAAAACGTTCAGAGAGCACTTCACGCTCAGCATGAAGGCTTTCAATGCGGCTTTCGCGCGCCGCACGACCAAACAGAGGAACTTCCGGGAAGCGTGAGTAACGCCACTGACGGTCGGCAATTTTCACCACCACCGCTTTTTCCAGCTCATCAACGCTGAACACGCTGTCATCGAACGACTGCGGATCACCTTCGATCAGATAGAGATCTTCCGGGCAATCGGTTAAACCTTCCAGTTGTTCGGCAATCTGCGACAGATCCGGCACGACGATCGCGTGACGAGACGGGCCATATAGCGCAGAGAAGTACGGCGCATCTTCAAGGCTAACGTCGTCATAAATTTCTGACAGCAGCACGCCACCAAAACGTTCTGCCAGCGCATTCAGGCGCTGATCTTCAGAGCCGCCCGGCTGGCTTAAACGCTCAATCTCTTCGTCAACGGCGTTTTTGCGTGCCCCCACTTCGTCACGTTCAACAATCGCTTCGCGCTCACGCTCCAGCAACTGTTGCATGTATTCAGTGACGTCCTGGCTGGAAGTGAACTCTTCACCGCACTGCTCACTCAACTGATTGAGGCTGTTTTGCGCCGCCAGCCAAACCGGCGCACGCTGCATCAGACTCTGAATGCGTGATTGTAGTTGTTCCTGTTCCTGACGCAGCGCCATGCGCTCTTCACGGGCGTTAGACACGCTGTCAGACAGAGAAGCAATGCGCGCTTCCAGTTCCTGATGCAGGGCTTCCAGTTCGTCGATATCGAAATTCTTGCCCTGACGTTTGCAGAATTCTGCCAGCAGGCGTTCGGCTTCTTGCTGCTCGCGCAGACGCTGTTCCAGTTCGCTTAAGCGCATCCGCAGCGGCTGAACCTGTTCTGCCAGGTGGCGCTGATCGACCCCTTCGCGCAGCAGTTCGCGGGCGACCTCCCACGCTTCGTTACGCGCCAGCGGACCGTTGATTGCTAATACCAATTGATAAGCCTGCTCAAACTGGCTGTGCGCGGTTTGCGCCATGCTCATTTTCTGCTCAAGAGAGAGCATTTTTTCGGTCGCTTCCAGCTCTTTCGCCTGGAAGGTTTCCAGCCATTCGGCGGCGCTGTCGGCGGTTAAGTCCGGCAGATGACACAATTCTTTGGCACGATTAAGCGCAGCAATCGCCTGGTTGTACTGGATCGCGCGCGTTTGCTGGACGTCCAGCGCCTGCTGGTAGTCAGCAAGCTGGCTTTTCAGCTCATCCACTTCCAGTTCGGCGGCTTCCGCACGCGCTTCGTTCTCTTCCTGGCGCTCGATGGCTTCTGCCACCACTTCGTTTTGCTCTTCCAGACGGATCTGCAGCTCATCGAGATCCGCTTCGTAACGTTCGATCTTTTCCTGCTGACGCAGTGCAGTCTGCACCAGGTTCAGGTGATCGCTGGCCGCCTGATAATCCGCTTCCAGATCGCCTTCGGCACCGTTGTGCTCTGCCAGCTCACGCGCCATATCGACGTGTTTGTACTGCTCCGCCGCCAGTTGCTGACGCGAAGTGTGTAGCTCACGACGAAACTCCAGAGCTTTGTCGAGATGGACACGGCGCTCGTTGGCGTGACGCATGTAGTCCGCCGCCACGTAGTTGGTGGCTTCGCTAATCAGATGCTTGAACAAGTCACGGTCAGACTGAGTGACACGAATCGCTTCCAGCGTCATGCGGTTTTCACGCAGCGCCGCTTCCATGTCCTGGAACGCTTTACGCACACCGCTGTTTTCTGGCAGCAGGTAATCGCGCAGAGAACGGGTAATGGCGCTGGAAATACCGCCGTACAGCGAGGCTTCGATCAGACGATAGAATTTACTACGATCAGAAGCAGAACGCAGACGACGCGCGATGATGCCCAGATCGAACATCAGCGAATGGTAATCGGTGATGGAGTTGAACTGCTTAAACTGCACGCCTTCCATCGCTTCGAGTTTGTCTTTCAGCTCGTTAAGCGGCAGCACGCGCGCCTGACGTTCGTTCAGGGTTTCGGTCACCAGTTGCGTCGGCTGCACCGACATCGGCAGCCCCTGAATGGCAAACGGTTTGATATCAACTTTACGATCGCGCCCGGCAACCTGTTGTAGACGCACACCAACCACCACGCGCTGGTGGCGCGAGTTGATGGTGTCGAGCATTGAATAACAGACACCCGCTTTTAACTTACCGTGCAGGCCTTTATCGCGCGAACCGCTGGTAGCCCCGGCTTCCGTGGTGTTACGAAAGTGCAACAAGGTCAGGTCGGGGATAAGCGCCGTAACGAACGCCGCCATGGTGGTTGATTTACCCGCACCATTACCGCCGGAAAGCGTCGTGACCAGCTCATCAAGGTCAAAGGTACGGGCAAAAAAGCCATTCCAGTTAATCAGCGTCAGTGAGCGAAATTTACCGCGTTCAATCATTATTCTTCCTCTCCGCTATCTGGCTGATTCTCTTCAGTTTCGTCGTTGAGTTGCAGGTGGTTTTCCAGCGACATAGCTTCACCATCGCGAATCAGGCGACGCTGGGCTTCGCGCGGATCGTCGCCCGCACGGACATCCGCACCGAAACGGAACACCGATTCAGTAATGCGGAACTTGCTGCTGTCGTGCCCCATAAACCACACCATGCCTAAGCGGCGCAGACGGTTGAGCGAAGAGCGTACTTTTTCCTGCAACTTCTGGCGATCCACGTCCGAACCGGTAGAACGGTTGTTTACCAGTTTCAGCAGTTTCGCTTCATCAGCCAGGGTGAGCAGTTCATCATACAGTTCCTGCTGAGTAAAAATCCCCTCGTTCGCCAGCCGTTCCGGGCTGAGATAGAGATAACAGAGGATTTTCCCGACCATCATGTCCAGTTCCGACAATACGGAGCGCGGGATAATAGTGGTAGAACGTGGGCGCAAATAGAAAAAACCTTCCGGCGCGCGAATAAGCTCCACGTTATAACGTGCGTAAAACTCTTCCAGATATTCCTGAAAATCCATCAGGAATGCATGATTATCCAGTTCGTCGAGGCCAATATGACGGCCTGAACGTAAGGCGCTATCCAGCGCCGGAAATAACGGATTCGCCAGCGCCTGCGCCAGCTTAACCGGCATCACTTGTTCAATATTTGTCGATGACATGCGCCTGTACCTTGGCTCCGTAATCATTAATCGGCTGCCATTTCGCTGGCAGTCCGGTGAAATCTGCTTGCGCTACGCCGAGGCGTACCGCCTGATCAATAACAATACGCGCAACGTCAAAGTGACGCGCACGTGGATACTGCGCCAGATATTCGCGTACCACCAGACCAAGATCCAGCGGTACTTGTCTGGTTTTGTACACGGCGAGCTGTTCTTCGATGATCGCCGCCAGTTGTTCGCGGATCTCGTTGAACTCTTCGTACTCTAAATCTGGCGGAAGCTCCCCGGTCACTTCTTCGTCGCGCAGCGCCATCTCTTCGTCACGCATATCCAACAGACGATCGGCATTAGCGTAAGTCAGCGCCCACGGTTCATCAAAATAGGTTTGTACCGACTGACGTAACCGCTGAGCAAAGACGCGGTTTTTATCCATATCGATAGCAGTACGGATAAATTTGTGTACGTGGCGATCGTAGCCAATCCACAAGTCGATAGATTGCTGTCCCCAGCTGATAATACGATCGAGCTTACTTTGCAGATCGAACACCAGACTATCGACAAAATGCAGATCGTCATGCGTCATGGTCGCATCCTGGATGCGCAACAGGTTAGCCTGCAATTTGTCACCTGCCGCTTCCAGCGTATCCTGCAATTCACGCAGCGTACCGGAGGTTTCTGAAAGCAACAATTCGCAGCTGGAGATCGCCGCGCGCCAGTCTTTATTCAGCAACTGAGCGATGTCATCTTTCACCTGCTGCTGCTGCTCATCCATCAGACGTTGCGTTAGATCGATGCTGTCGAAAATTTCTGCTACCGAATATTTCAGCGGAGCATAGACATTGCGGTGCCAGTGAAACTCATCGCCGCCCTCTTCTGCCGCGTCCGCCGCACGCTTCAGTTCGCCTGCAACGATCGACAACTGCATAGAAAGACGTAGCGTAGAAAACTCACGCTGACGGATGTAGTAGTCAGTAATGCCGATGCCGAGCGGCGTCAGACGATATATAGCATTCCCTTCCGCCTGCTCACTGGTAAAGCGGTTCAGCAGACGTTGACGCACCATGTCGTTGATCGCGTTGTTGGCGCGCACGCCGATGGTTTCGCTGGTTTGCTCAAACGCATCACTCACATGGCGGAATGCATCCACCAGCTCGCCTTCACTCATCTCACCATCCAGACGCTCGCCATTCAGCGTGGCAACCGCCAGCAGAAAAGAGAGTCGGTCTACCGGCAGCGAGATGGAGAAGTCATTTTTTCTGGCCCAGGCAACCAGTTCGGGGACTGTCTGGGAAAATTCACTCATACTTTATCCTTGCTCTGCGGTTTGCGCGCGGTGACATGAATATAACGCCCCAGGCTGATATACGGTTCCTGACGGCAATAACGCGTTTCTAATTCAAGTAATGCTTCGTAGCAGTCGCGCTGCTGGTGCTTTTCACGCAGATAATCATGAAACACGCGAACGCCGGTTTTACCCATAATTTGCCAGCCAGCTTCTTCCAGCCACTGATATACCTGCGCCGGGTCGCGTGGATAGTCTGGCGAAAGCGTCCGTTTTTTCTTTTTCGGCATTCCCGCCTGCACGTAATCAAAATTCCCTGCGACCATGTTATGCATCAGCAAGCCATGCGCATTGTAGAACATTAATGACAACACGCCGCCTGGGCGCAACACTGACCACAACGTTTGCAATACGCTGCGGGGATCAGCCACCCATTCCAGCACCGCATGGAACAATATCAGATCAACGGGCGTTTCCAAATGCGAAGCAACGTCCTGAGCGGCGCAATGTATAAATTGCATGTTGTCGCTCACACCTTTAGCGTCTGCCGCCTGCTTTGCGCGGTCGATCATCTGGGCGGAGAGATCGCATAAAATGACCTGATGCCCTCGTTCGGCCATTTTGATCGCGGTCTGTCCTTCTCCACCACCGGCATCCAGCACACGCAGTTTTTGCGGTTCCATATCCACCAGCACACGATCGAGATCCTGCCACAGAATAGCCTGTCGAAGCTGTCCTTTGGTGGTGCCGTAAATGTTACGGGAAAACTTTTCCGCAATGTCATCAAAATTGCGATCCTGCATTGCTTTCTCCACCGGTTGGCTAAGACGTTTTCTGATAAAGGCGCTATTTTGTCACAGCCACGGCGAGAATGAACCCGTCTGGTGTAATATCACTGTCGATCCCTCGCTATATGGTTAAAAAAGGAACCAGAAAGGATGCTTTTTACACTGAAAAAAGTGATTGGCGGTATGCTGCTGCCGCTTCCGCTAATGTTGTTGATTATCGGTGTGGGTCTGGTGCTACTGTGGTTTAGCCGTTTTCAAAAAACTGGAAAGATATTTATTAGCGCAGGATGGTTGGTGCTTTTGTTATTAAGTTTGCAACCGGTAGCCGACCGCCTGCTGCGTCCCATCGAAAGCACTTATCCGACATGGAATAATGCACAAAAAGTGGACTATATCGTGGTGCTCGGAGGTGGTTATACCTGGAACCCGCAGTGGGCACCAAGTTCAAATTTAATCAATAATAGTTTGCCGCGCCTGAATGAAGGTATTCGTTTATGGCGCGAGAATCCGGGATCAAAACTGATCTTCACGGGAGGCGTAGCAAAAACCAATACGGTGAGTACAGCGGAAGTAGGTGCCAGAGTGGCGCAATCGCTGGGCGTGCCGCGTGAACAAATTATTACGCTGGATTTGCCAAAAGATACCGAAGAAGAAGCAGCCGCAGTGAAACAGGCCATTGGTGACGCCCCTTTCCTGCTGGTGACATCTGCGTCTCATTTGCCGCGCGCGATGATCTTTTTCCAGCAGGAAGGCCTGAATCCGCTGCCAGCCCCGGCGAATCAGCTGGCAATCGACTCGCCGCTTAATCCGTGGGAACGGGCAATTCCCTCTCCGGTCTGGTTGATGCATAGCGACCGTGTAGGCTATGAAACGCTTGGTCGCATCTGGCAGTGGCTGAAAGGTTCGTCAGGCGAGCCAGGGAAGGAGTGATTTTGATGCCAGATCGAAGTTGCGCCGACTAAACCGTCCGGTATTGACCAGTTGCGCAACTTCATCCCATAACACATACAGCCAACGCCGCCAGATGAAAGACTCCGCCACTGGCGCGCGTTGCAGGTAACTCCAGAGTAAATCTTCTGCCAGAGTGTTATCCATCAACCGGAACAGCTCATACTCACGTGGCGCCCAAAGCATGAGGCCCGGCCCTACCATCGCCAGTAATTGATCGCTACGAGAATCTTTCAACATGCTGCGCAAACAGAAATTGCCATGAATCAGCACACAATTGTCGTTAAAGCCTTCAAATAAGGCCGGAAGACATTCGCGAGTGCGGAACAGGATACGCTTATCCTGCATCGTTAGTCCGGTGTTATGGAACTGATTGAGCGTGGTCCATAGCACTTCAACATGTTGCCGATACCAGGAGGGCCAGAAATTTTCCTGAGTGTTGTCGACTGCGCCGACGCAACCTCGACTGTCCTGTCGATGCCAGGCCAGCAGAGCTTCAACAATTTGCTCTTTCAGATGCTCCCAGCGTTCCGGTGTACGCGCGGGAGCTTCTACAGAAACACCACGCATCCGCTCCAGTAACAGGACATCGGGGCCAGGATGTTCTTCATGTGTCATCACGCCATAGATGGTTGGCATACGAACAGTCCCGCTGCGCGCCAGCATGGTGGTCTTCCATGCCAACTGGCGGGCTTGGCCTGGTGTACTAAAGCTTCTCGCCATTAACGGCATTGGGTTTCCCTGGCTGTCATACAAAGCCCACAACGCCGTATCCGCTTTTTCATTGACGCACTCAATACGACTGAGTTTTTCGCCCAGTAAATGGCTTAATTCGGCACGCAGCTGTTCCATTCAGATTACCCTCATAAAAGCTACTGCCTTCATAATGAGCGCCAATGTAAAAGATGTCACCTGAATGAGATCAATTGTTGAAAAGAAAAATGAGGAAAATCGTAACGGTACGACACTCCCCCCAAAATCAGGTGGAGTGTCGTGAAATCAGCTTAGAGCATTTCAGCGCGAACGCGCTCGAGATCTTCAGGGGTATCCACTCCTGTACCAGGAACTTCCCGGGCAACAGCAACGTGGATTTTTTCGCCGTACCACAGTACGCGAAGCTGCTCTAACATTTCGATGTGTTCTAACGGACTTGGCTGCCAGGTGACGTAACGACGGATAAAGCCTGCACGGTAGCCATAAATACCAAGATGACGCAGGAAGTTATCACCAACGGTTTCCAGACCTTTTGCAAAACGGTCACGATCCCACGGAATGGTGGCTCGTGAGAAGTAAAGCGCATAACCTTCAGCGTCAAGCACTACTTTAACCGCATTCGGATTAAAGGCTTCTTCCGCACTGTGGATAGGTACAGCCAGAGTAGCCATGCCTACTTCACGCTGGGCGAGATTATCAGCAACCTGACGAATGATTGTCGCAGGGATCATTGGCTCATCGCCCTGCACATTAACAATCACCGTGTCGTCACTGAACGCGCATTTTTCGACAACTTCCGCCAGGCGTTCGGTGCCTGACTGATGATCGGCGCGCGTCATGCACACTTCCCCTCCTGCCGCTTCAACAGCGCGGGCAACATCTTGATGATCGGTTGCGACAATGATGCGATCGGCTCCTGATTCGCGGGCGCGTTCAAGAACATGAACGATCATCGGCTTACCGTTAATATCGACCAACGGTTTACCAGGCAGACGCGTAGAAGCGTAGCGTGCAGGAATAATCACCACAAAACTCATGATTTACTCTCATCAGCAGTCAGCACGCGGGCTTCCGTTTCCAACAGCACTGGGATGCCATCGCGCAGCGGGAAAGCCAGGTTATCCAGTTTGCAAATCAGTTCTTGTTTTTCCTGGTTATACCAAAGTTTGCCGTTGCAAACCGGGCAGGCAACGATTTCAAGCAGACGATGATCCATAGTTCCTCCAGATGGATCGGGTTATGAATGCATAAATCTTATCATAATCATTTATGCCCAGGGGGCTATTTCCCAGCCTGTGCGGCAATCACTAAAGAGACCGTGTGGGCAGCGCCCTAATGTCACTCGCGTTGCCTGCTGCCAGCCAGCAAAATCGGTAATCGCCTGGCGTAATCCTTTTTGAAGAGAAGCAGTCAGTTTGATGCCATCCTGTAACCAAAGGGCGATAACTTCAAGGACGCCCGTCTGGCGATGCATTTTAGCATCCATTCGCCCGACTAATTGTCCACGATGCAGTAACGGCAGAACGAAATAGCCATACTGGCGTTTCGGTGCCGGCGTGTAGCATTCCAGCCGGTAGCTAAAATCAAAAAGCTGCTCTGCGCGTTTGCGATCCCAGACGACAGGGTCAAAGGGTGACAGTACAGTGCTATGCGTCGCGGTGAGTTTCCCCACGAGAGCTGTTTCGAGAAGAGGCAACAAATCAATATGCAGCCAGAGTTGTCCTAACCTCTCCACATTTACGGGGATAATTTTCTGCTGTTCAGCACGCACATCACGCCAGGCAGCCAGCGCCGGGCGTTTAAGGCGATAGTAATCCGCCAGCCACTGTTCGCGGAATATTCCCAGGCTACGCGCACTGTTATCCAGCATAGTGATTTCTGCTTCTGTTTGCGAAACGAGGTCACACTTATCATCCCAGTGCGGCATGACGCGATGGGTTAAATCATAAATGCGCTGGAAATTACGCCTTTCAATCACCATAACCTTTCCAGCAGTAAACAGCCCTTCCAGATGGCGTTTATGCGGCTTCCACTCCCACCAACCGCTTGCCCCTTTGCGGGGATGAGCAAAATCGGCTGAACGTACGGGTCCGTTATCCTGAATGTACTGAAGTAACTGTTCAATTTCTTCTGCATGTTCCCGCATCCAGGCGTCTTGATATTTCCAGCCCATTTTTTCTGGCGCCAGCATCCGGTGGCGAATGAGATGAAAATCACTACGTGGCATAAAGCAGGCTTCATGCGCCCAGTATTCCATTAATTCGCCATGCGCCAGCGACTCGTCCAACCACTGAGGAGGATAATTACCCAGACGACTAAAAAGCACCAAATAAGGGCTGCGAGCAACGATATTGATAGTGTCGATTTGCAGCAAGGACATGCGGGAGATAGCTGCCAGAATATCTTGCGGCAACGCGCGACGACGAGATTTTTTTAACAGACCTTGCGCAGCGAGATGAAGATTACGTGCATCAGCAAGAGAGATATACGGCAGCGTCATTCATGACTCCATCAATTGAACGCTGCTGCTGCGAATTAGTTGCCAGAAGCCAGCGAGGAAAGTTGCGCGAGCAGTTTCTCTGGCTCAGCGCCCGAAAACTGTGCGTCAACGGGCAAATACCACCAATTTTCTTCTGCAAAGCCCCGGCATTTCACCGCATCTTTTTCAGTCATAACCAGTGTTTGCCCGGCACTTAACAATGCGCTGACATCCGCATGATTCAAAGACTGATGATCGGACAACGGCACACATTTTTCCGGTTGCACACCACACATCTTCAGCGTGGCAAAAAAGCGCGGCGGATGACCAATCCCCGCCATTGCCACCACATGTACAAGTTGTGCAACATCACAACGAGCACCGGTACGCAAATTCACCGCCTGACCCGGCAGCAGATGCATGGGGATTTCACCGCTGCGGGGGACACCGCCGTTGACGATTACCGCATCAACCGACTTTAAGCGCCCCGCTCGCTCACGCATTGGCCCCGCCGGCAACCACCAGCCATTGCCAAAGCGACGCACACCATCAATAACGACGATTTCCACATCACGCGCCAGACGATAATGCTGTAAACCGTCGTCGGTTACGATGAGCTGCACATCAGGATGTTGCGCCAGAATGGCTTTTACCGCATCAGAACGGACGGGAGAAACTGCAACAGGCGCGCCAGTACGCTGATAAATCAGCACCGGTTCATCACCCGCCTGTGCTGTGGTGGTCTCTGCCGACAATAACATCGGATACGACTCGGCCTTACCGCCATAGCCCCGGGATACAACACCAACACGAATACCACGTTTTTGCAGTTGTTCTACCAGCCAGACAACGACCGGAGTTTTCCCGTTGCCACCTGCGGTGAGATTACCGACCACCACAACTGGCACCGGGGCACGCCATGCGCGCTTCAGTTTTAGTTTATAGCAAAGACGGATAGCGCCACTCACCAGGCCATACAACCAGGAGAGTGGCAGCAACAGCCGCCACAAAGGGGATTCACCAGACCAGATTTTTTCGATCATTGACCAAATTGCATTTTGTGAAGTTGCGCGTAGACACCACGGTGCTCAAGCAAATCGTTATGCGTGCCGCGTTCCACAATGACACCATCCTCAACGACCACAATTTCGTCTGCCTTTTCAATGGTAGACAAACGGTGAGCAATCACCAGTGAGGTACGGTTTTTCTGTAGCTCGTCAAGCGCCGCCTGAATCGCACGTTCGGATTCTGTATCCAGCGCCGAGGTGGCTTCATCAAGGATCAGAATCGGGCTGTCACGCAACAAAGCTCGAGCGATAGCGATACGCTGGCGCTGACCGCCAGAGAGCAACACGCCGTTTTCACCAATCACCGTATCAAGACCGTTATCCATCTTATTGATAAAGTCCATGGCATAAGCCATACGCGCCGCTTCTTCAATTTGCTCACGGCTGTACTGGTCTGTACGTGCGTAAGCAATGTTGTTGGCAACCGTATCGTTAAACAAATGGACATTCTGCGATACCAGTGCAACTTGGTTACGCAATGACGCCAGGGTATACTCGCGCAGATCGTGACCATCCATCAGGATTTCGCCTTCATCAATATCGTAGAAACGCGTGATCAAGCTGGCGATTGTTGATTTACCTGAACCAGAACGTCCGACCAGAGCGACCGTTTTCCCTGCCGGAATTTTTAGGTTGATGTTACGCAGAGCGGGAACTTCACGCCCCGGATAGGTAAAAGTGACATTGCGAAATTCGACGTCGCCGATTGCTCGTTCAATCTCGCGTTTACCTTCGTCTTTCTCCTGTTCACTATCCAGAATGGTAAACAGCGTCTGACAG
The DNA here is from genome assembly GCF_005280595.1 of Escherichia sp. MR. NCBI lineage: Bacteria > Pseudomonadati > Pseudomonadota > Gammaproteobacteria > Enterobacterales > Enterobacteriaceae > Escherichia > Escherichia sp. MR. The sequence continues at coordinate 155,436 of NZ_SZVK01000001.1, forward strand.
GCCGCCATACCACGCTGGAATTGGGCGTTAACGTTGGTCAGCGATTTCAGCGGACGCATCAGTGCAATCATCGAAGAGAAGACAACGGTAATCGTACCTGCTGTCAGGCTATCCATTACACTTGGGAAGCTCGCTGCATACAGAACAAACGCCAGCGCCAAAGAGGCAATCAGCTGAATGATTGGGTCAGAGATAGAAGAGGCTGATACCATCTTCATTCCCTGCAAACGCATCTTGTTGCTGACCTTATCAAAACGCTTCGTTTCCACTTCCTGGCCGCCAAAAATCAGCACCTCTTTGTGGCCTTTCAGCATCTGTTCTGCACTGGTAGTCACCTGCCCCATGGTATTCTGCATGTTTTTACTGATGCTGCGAAAACGCTTCGATACGATACGAATCGCAATCGAGACGATCGGCGCCAGCACAATCAAAATGATCGACAACTGCCAGCTGTAATAGAACATCATGGCGAACAGACCGATAATGGAAGCACCTTCACGCACCACCGTAATCAGCGCGCCGGAAGACGACGAAGCAACCTGTTCAGAATCGTAAGTAATACGTGAAAGCAGAGTCCCGGTTGACTGTTTGTCAAAAAATGACACCGGCATTCCCATCATGTGACCAAACAGGCGGCGACGCATAGTCATTACCACTTTTCCTGATACCCAGGAGATGCAGTAACTGGAAATATAACTGGTGATACCACGTAAAATCATCAGCCCAATAACCACCAGCGGCATCCACATCAGCACGGAGCGATCGGTTTTACCAAAGCCATCATCGAGAAGTGGCTTAAGGAGCGATAACATGAAGGTATCGCTGGCTGCGTTGAGAATTAACGCTATGCCCGCCACGATCAGACCCGCTTTAAAAGGCGCAATGGTTGGCCACAGTCGGCGGAATGTCTGCCACGTAGAGAGATCTTTGTCGTTATGCATTCAAAAAACCAGCATTTGTTGAAATAGCCGCATATTCTACCCGTTATCCACTGGCACGCCAAACCACTGATGATACCAACAAGGTAAAATTTGCTCTCTTAGGCTGCGTACCTGCCAGCCTTGCGCTGAAAAATCGACGGTTATTTGCCCCTGATGCGGGGTGTCAACCCATTGATATCCCTGAAGTTGATAGCGTCTTTTAACTTTACTGGAGGGTAGTCGCCATGCGTTATAGCGCGATGCCGATGCCAGTGCCACTTTTCCATTCACACGCTGAATTAATGGCAATGATGATGAGGTATTACTGCCATGATGGGGCACCTGAAGTAATGTTGCCTGCACGTGTTGCCAGTAACGACTTAGCATTTTTTGTTCAGCGAATGCTTCAATATCACCGGTTAAAAGAATGCTATACGTTCCGTCATCAATCTTAACCACACAGGAATGGTTATTTCCTTTATCGTTGCTACCTTGTAAAGGCCAGTGTGCGCTAAAACGTAATCCTTGCCACTGCCACGCTTCACCACGCATACAGGGCTGATGATGTTCCCAGTTTAAAGGACTTCTGACCCATAACGTCGGCCAGACATGTAATATCGAGTCCAGCCCTCCCCGATGATCCAGATGCTCATGACTCAGAATGACGCCTTCCGGTTCAAGGTTATGCCAGCGTAGCCAAGGGACAATCAGTTGTTGCCCGCTGTCACCTTCTGGCCAGGCGAGCCCCGTATCATAGAGAATCGCTTTGCCGTTTCGCGCAATTACCATTGCCAGCCCTTGCCCGACATCAAGCATATACACTTGCCACTCGTCAGACCGTGGTTTTTGCCACAATGGACAACACATCATTATGCCTCCAGCCACGCACAGCGCAGGCAACGTTCGCCATGCGTTTAGTCGCCATCCTACCAGTAATAACCAGGGAAAAAATGATATCCATTGCCAACGTTCAGCAATGTTGACCCATCCTTCCGGCAAGCTCTTTAACAACCAGAAAAGTAAAGCCAAAGATCTGTCGACCAGAAACCATAATCCTTGTTCCACGATTAATGGTCCGCTTAAATGCACTATCATCGCGGCGAGAATCAACGGAACCGTGATAAATGTCACTAAGGGAATAGCGAACAGATTTGCTATAAACGAGGTCAGGCTAATGCCATGAAATATGACTATTTGCACTGGCATGAGCAGGAGCGTTATTCCCAGTTGCAGATGGATGAAGGAAACAATAGCGCGCAATACTGGCGGCAGCGACCAGACCGGACAGGGAAACCACTGATACCAAAAAATCAGCGCCGCCACCGCTGCAGCAGAGAGCCACAAACTTTGTGAAAGGATGGCAACAGGATCCATTAGCAATATTGCCGCAAGGCAGCATAACCAGACATCCCAGCCACGCCATTGTCGCCCACTTAACTTAAGCATTCCCCACGTTGCAAGCGCCACGATAGTACGCAGTGCCGGAGGTTGCATACCAGTCAACCAGGCATAAAAAGCGGCACAGCAAATTCCGCCAATTAATGGCATCTGCCAGTGGATCCAATGACCAGGGAGGAAAATTTGCCCAACGCGAATGAGCCCGGCTGCCAGCAACGCCGCAAAAGCGATGTGCAATCCCGATATAGCCATTAAATGCGCTGTACCAGTATTGCGCATAATATCTTTGATTTCTTTAGGCACAGATAACCGTTCACCCATACCTAAGCCAAGAATCACCGCTTTCCACAGATAAGGTTGCAGGGTCGTTTGCAAAGAGGCCAGATATTGCGCCCGCAGACTACACCCCGGTTCAATGATTCTTGCCTGAAGAAAACGCCCGGTTAGAGTCTGGTGCTGGGCAATAGCATAACGCTGGCTGTCAAAGCCGCCATCATTAAGCTGACCGTGAACCGCACGAACTCTGAGTTTCATTGACCATTGTTGTCCGGCACAAACCGCTTGTGGCAGATACTCGCCATACAGCACGATGCCTGGCGCAGGGAAAAGACGTCGACCTTGTAGATGGGTAATTTGAGCGTAATGAGTGGTCATGCCGTCAGTAGCAGTAATTTCGACAATTGCATCCTGCGTCGCGCCAGTTAAGGTTTCTCCTGCCCACAAAATTTGCTTTGCCGCCAATACGCCCCAAAGGAAAAACAGCAATGTTAGCGTGAAATAACGAACGGTTTTTACAGGAATAAATGCCAGTACGCAGGCAAAGACAGTCAGACACGCAAGGGGTAATGTTCCAGGCAATTGCGGCAAAATCAGCAGCGGAAAAATTCCGCAAATAATGCATACACCGACTGTCGTTATTTTCATGCACCCCTCCCTGTTTTTGGAAAGTGTGCAACTTTGTTGAACGGTTGTCTGGCGGGAGTTTTGCGTTCCCCGAGACGGGTTCAGAAGAATTTAACGGAAAGGTGAAAACTACACAAAACTCTGCGAGGCAGCTTCCAGTTCCAGATTACAGAAATGAAAAAAGCACCCGACAGGTGCTTTTCTCGCGTTCAAGTTTGAGTGAAAACTTAACCGTAAATATTGGCGCGATCGCGCAGTTCTTTACCAGGTTTAAAGTGAGGAACGTATTTTCCTTCCAGTTCTACTTTATCGCCAGTCTTCGGATTACGTCCGGTACGTGGTGCGCGGTAGTGCAAAGAGAAACTGCCGAAACCGCGGATTTCAATACGCTCGCCCTGCGCAAGAGTCGAGGCCATATGCTCCAGCATCTCTTTTACTGCATCTTCAACCGTCTTAGCGGGAATGTGCGATTGCTGGTTGGCAAGTCTTTCTATCAATTCTGACTTGGTCATGATTCCTCCGGTTCCTTAAAGGCAAATTAAGCGGCTGCTGTTGCTGCATTGATTAAGGGCGGCCGTAGCCGCCCTTAGTGCTTGATTACAGGACGAAACCTGCAATCTGTCAAGTAAACTCAACAAACTTCGGAATAAAAATCCCGAAGAGTCAGAGAATTACTCGCCTTTAGCTGCTTTGAAAGCTTCAGCCATTGCGTTGTTGGAGAAGTTTGCATCTTCCTGTTTGTTAACAGTTGCGATTGCATCTTTCTCGTCAGCTTCGTCTTTCGCACGAACAGACAGGCTGATTGCGCGGTTTTTACGATCAACGCCGGTGAATTTAGCTTCAACTTCGTCGCCAACGCTCAGAACCAGGGTAGCGTCTTCAACGCGGTCACGGGATGCTTCAGAAGCACGCAGGTAACCTTCAACGCCGTCAGCCAGTTCTACGGTTGCGCCTTTAGCGTCAACTGCAGTTACTTTACCAGTTACGATAGCGCCTTTCTTGTTCAGAGCAACCCAGTTGTTGAACGGATCTTCTGCGAGCTGTTTAACGCCCAGGGAGATACGTTCACGTTCTGCGTCAACTTGCAGAACAACTGCAGCGATTTCGTCGCCTTTTTTGTATTCACGAACTGCTTCTTCGCCTGCAACGTTCCAGGAGATGTCAGACAGGTGAACCAGGCCGTCGATGCCGCCGTCCAGGCCGATGAAGATACCGAAGTCAGTGATAGACTTGATTTTACCTTCAACACGGTCGCCCTTGTTGTGGGTTTCCGCGAACTGCTGCCACGGGTTAGCTTTGCACTGTTTCAGACCCAGGGAGATACGACGACGTTCTTCGTCGATATCCAGAACCATAACTTCCACTACATCGCCAACGTTAACAACTTTGGACGGGTGGATGTTTTTGTTGGTCCAATCCATTTCGGAAACGTGTACCAGGCCTTCAACGCCTTCTTCGATTTCAACGAAGCAGCCGTAGTCGGTCAGGTTGGTCACGCGACCAGTCAGTTTAGTACCTTCCGGATAACGTTTAGCGATAGCTACCCACGGATCTTCGCCCAGCTGTTTCAGGCCCAGGGATACACGGGTACGTTCGCGGTCGAACTTCAGCACTTTAACAGTGATTTCGTCGCCCACGTTGACGATTTCGCTCGGATGCTTAACGCGTTTCCAGGCCATGTCAGTGATGTGCAGCAGGCCGTCAACGCCGCCCAGATCAACGAATGCACCGTAGTCAGTGAGGTTCTTAACGATACCTTTAACTTCCATGCCTTCCTGCAGGTTTTCCAGCAGCTGATCGCGCTCTGCGCTGTTTTCGGATTCGATAACGGCACGACGAGAAACAACAACGTTGTTGCGCTTCTGATCCAGCTTGATTACTTTGAATTCAAGCTCTTTGCCTTCCAGGTGCAGAGTGTCACGCACCGGACGAACGTCTACCAGAGAACCAGGCAGGAACGCACGAATACCGTTCAGCTCAACAGTGAAGCCGCCCTTAACTTTGCCGTTGATAACACCGGTAACAGTTTCAGCATCTTCGTAAGCTTTTTCCAGCGTGATCCAGGCTTCGTGACGTTTAGCTTTCTCACGGGACAGCAGAGTTTCACCGAAGCCGTCTTCTACTGCGTCCAGAGCAACGTCAACTTCGTCACCTACCTGGATTTCCAGCTCGCCCTGGGCGTTTTTGAACTGCTCAGCCGGGATGGCAGACTCAGATTTCAGACCAGCGTCAACCAGTACTACGTCTTTGTCGATAGCAACAACAACGCCACGAACGATAGAACCCGGGCGGGTTTCGATTTCTTTTAAGGACTCTTCAAAGAGTTGAGCAAAAGATTCAGTCATGTTTAATCTTCAGGTTTATATTTAACGTCCACCTGGCTCCGTGCCGGATGGGGTTGTTTAACATACCCGCTGTCATTCCATTGCAACGGGGGTACTGCAAATTCGGTCGCTTATGCGAGAACCAATTTTTGGCGCGCGTAGTGTAACGCTTTTTCAATTACTTGCTCAATGCTTAAGGTGGTGGAATCCAACACTAAAGCATCGGCTGCCGGAACCAGTGGCGCTACCGCTCGGTTACGATCGCGGTCATCGCGTTCTTTGATCTCGGCCAAAAGGCGTTCAAAGTTAACACTAAAGCCCTTCTCCTGCAACTGTAGCATTCGGCGATGCGCACGTTCTTCCGAAGAGGCGTCAAGGAATATTTTCACTGGCGCATCAGGGAATACCACTGTTCCCATGTCGCGGCCATCGGCAATCAGGCCCGGCAATTCGCGAAACGCACGTTGGCGACGCAATAATGCTTCACGAACACGAGGAAATGCGGCGACTTGTGAAGCGGCATTCGCCACTTCCTGAGTACGAATTTCACCGCTGACATCTTCCCCTTCGAGGATCACTTCCAGATTGCCATTGGTTGACACAAAACGTACATCCAGGTGGGATGCTAGCGGCACCAGAGCGTCTTCTGACGCCACATCAACATGGTGATGTAATGCCGCCAGCGCCAGTACGCGATAAATTGCACCCGAGTCCAGCAGATGCCATTGCAACGCTTCCGCCATAGCCTTACACAAGGTGCCTTTCCCTGCACCGCTTGGGCCATCAATGGTAATAACCGGGGCAATTGCCGTCATCTTTATCTCCTTAAAACAGGCGTACCGTTAACATAACCGCGCGCATTATACGCGTCGGCGCCACAAATCGTTAACGTTGTGTGCAAAAACCAGTTTTGTCTGTATTCAGATGGGGACTTATTGCGCAATTATAGCGGGCTGGCAGAAGACCAGCCCGAAAGATGACAATGATTTACTTACCAGAGGCGATACGATCACGGATGTGTTGCGCACGCTCTGTTGATGGTGGGTGAGAGTCAAACATGGACTGGGTACGACCGCCATCCAGGCTGGCCAGTTTTTCAAAGCTACCGACCAGTCCCTGGGTGCTGATGCCACGTTTCTTCAGCAGATCAAAGGAGAAATCATCTGCTTCAGACTCTTTATCGCGGGAGTATTTAGCATTGATAGCGCCTTCTGCGATATCACCTAATTGTGAACGGGAAAGCTGGGAAGCAACACCGCTGGTGGCGGAAATAGCATCACGTGCGGCAACGATCGCATAAGAAGCTTTCATTTCAGCCAACGAGTGACCCAACGCGACGTGACCCAGTTCATGGCCCAGAACGCCTTCAATTTCGTTGTCGTTCATCATACTGTAGACACGAACACAGCCGTTCGCCATCGCCCATGCGTTGACGTCGCTGGTCATATAAACCTTATAGTTGACCGGCGTGCCATTAATATTGTTACCCAATGCTTTGGCGATTTTTGCCAGACGTTTACCGTACTTGCTGGATTTACTTGCGACTTGATTGCCGCTGTCCATTTCGGCACAGCCCTGATTGGCAATCGCTTTTGCATCGGCATCGCTTAACGTTACAGCTTTATAGGCATTTAAACCGGAACTGATGGCCAGATCGGTATTAATACCATGCGTATTCTGACACCCCGTCAGCAATGCTGCAGAGGTCGCAATCGCCAGCAGTAATTTAGTATTCTTCATGTGAATCATCCGTTGATTAATCATATATAAATATTATGTATCAACAACTTACATTGACAGTTAACGCTACCATCAATAAAAATGGTTCACAATGTCCGAAAAAAAACGCCGACAATGTGTCGACGTTTTGATAAAGAAAGATTTGGCTATTTATTGCCCATCGTTTATTCAGGCAGCCTGGCTAATCCGCGCCAGTTGCTCGAAATAATCCGGAAATGTTTTGGCCGTACATTTTGGGTCAAGAATTGTCACCGGCGTATCTGACAAAGCCACCAGCGAGAAACACATCGCCATGCGGTGATCGTTATAAGTGGCTATCTCGGCAAAGTTCAGTTTTTCCGGCGGCGTAATGCGAATGAAATCATGTCCCTCTTCTACTTCCGCACCGACTTTACGCAACTCTGTTGCCATCGCAAACAGGCGATCCGTCTCTTTTACGCGCCAGTTATAAATATTGCGCAGCGTGGTGGTGCCTTTCGCAAAAAGCGCCGTTGTAGCAATGGTCATCGCCGCATCGGGAATATGGTTCATATCCATATCGATGGCGTTCAGTTCACCATGCGTGCAGGAAATATAATCATCGCCCCAGCAAATGGTCGCGCCCATTTTTTCCAGCACATCAGCAAAGCGAATATCACCCTGCATACTGTTGCGTCCAATGCCGGTCACTTTTACAGTGCCGCCTTTGATTGCTGCTGCTGCCAGGAAGTAAGAAGCTGAAGATGCATCGCCTTCGACCAAATAAGTCCCCGGAGACTGATAAGACTGCCCGCCTTTTACGACAAATTGTTGATAGTGCTGATTTTCAATTTCAACACCAAACGTCTTCATCAGGTTGAGCGTGATGTCGATATAAGGTTTAGAAACCAGATCACCTTTAATACGAATAACCGTATCTTCCGACGCGAGCGGCGCGGTCATTAACAGTGCGGTGAGGAACTGGCTGGAAACGGAGCCATCGACTTCTACGTTGCCCCCCACAAAACCCCCCTGTAAACGCAGCGGTGGGTAATTCTCTTGTTCCAGGTAAGTAATTTTCGCCCCGCCCTGGAGCAGCGCATCCACCAGATGACCAATCGGGCGCTCTTTCATGCGAGGCTCACCCGTCAGGACAATATCATTGCTTCCCAGACAAAGTGCCGCCGCCAGCGGACGCATCGCTGTTCCCGCATTACCCAGGAACAACTCCAGCGCATTTTCCGCATGTAATGGACCGCCGTTACCGATGATTTCGCAGCGCGTACGATCGGCAGAAAGCGTATAGCTCACTCCCAATGCCTGCAACGCATTCAGCATATGACGAACATCATCGCTATCCAGCAGATTGGTTAATACTGTTTTGCCGTGTGCTAATGCCGCCAGCAATAAAGCGCGGTTAGAAACGCTCTTGGAACCAGGCAGATTAATAGTGCCATCGACACGGGCGATGGGGTGTAACGTCAGGGATTCCATGAACTCAACTCTCTACAACAGAAATAAAAACCCCACAGTCTGGCTGTGGGGATTAAGCAAATTTTAGGCATTAGCCGTGACGACGTTCGAACTCAACCATGAAATCTGTCAAAGCTTTAACGCCTTCCAGCGGCATCGCGTTATAAATAGAAGCGCGCATTCCGCCGACTACACGGTGACCTTTCAGAGCATGAAGACCAGCGGCAAAAGACTCTTCGAGGAACAGCTTGTCAAGCGCACTATCTGCTAACTGGAACGGCACATTCATCCGCGAACGGTTAGCTTTCGCCACATCATTACGGTAGAAATCGCTGTTATCAATCACGCCATACAGCAGTTCTGCTTTTTGCTGATTGATATTATCCATTGCAGCCACGCCACCGTTCGCTTTTAGCCATTTGAAGACCAGGCCAGATAAATACCAGGCAAATGTTGGCGGCGTATTAAACATGGAGTCGTTATCGTTGAGGATGGAATAATCCAGAATCGACGGGCAGGCGATATTTGCTTTACCCAGCAAATCTTCGCGAACAATAACGATCGTCAGGCCAGCCGGGCCGATATTTTTCTGCGCGCCAGCGTAAATCACACCGTAACGGCTGACATCAATCGGACGGGAAAGAATCGTTGAAGAGAAGTCGGCAGCGACCACCACATCTTTGCCGAAGTCTGGCGTTTCGTCGATGGCGATACCGTCGATGGTTTCATTCGGGCAGTAATGCATATAAGCAGCATTATCTGAGAGTTGCCATTCACGCATTGGCTTAACCGCGCGCAGGCCATCAACAGTCACTTTGGCGTCAAACACATTTGGCGTGCAGTATTTTTTCGCTTCTTTAATGGCGCTTGCCGCCCAGTAGCCGGCATCAACATAATCTGCGGTGGTTTTATCACCAAGAATATTCAGAGGTACGGCAGCAAACTGACCGCGACCGCCGCCGTGACAGAATAATACTTTGTAGTTGGAGGGGACGTTAAGAAGATCGCGAAAATCCTTCTCGGCTTCCTCTGCAATCTGAATGAACTCTTTGCCACGGTGGCTCACTTCCATCACCGACGTGCCAAGACCGTTCCAGTCGCGCAGTTCCTGTTGAGCCTGTTTAAGCACCTCTGCCGGTAGCATTGCCGGACCAGAACTAAAATTGAAGATTTGAGCCATTTCCCCTCACCACGTTGCGTTGCTATTAACCCCGGTCAATCGATTGCGACCGCAGGTAATACGTTATTCCTGTGGCTATCGGTTTTATCATTCAGTGACACGCATCGCAATGGGTAAAACCGTTGAGAGCAAAAATGCGGTACGCGTCACACAATAGAAAATCTCGGATTATTGGAAAAAAACCGATATTTTTGCTGTCAGGTCACTCGTTTTGCCCGACTTGCCTTCGTCCATTCTGGATTTGCACAGCGCGGACATAATTGTTTTTCACCCGCCTTCATGTGAATGATTTCACTGCAACGGATGCAGGCATAGTCCGCCGACTCCGGCACCACTTTATAACGCTGGGTACAATCACTGGGTAAAATAAGTAACCCCGGCTTCACCTTGTCATCTTCAAAGAAATAGACGCTGATTTCACCGTTGGTTTCAAGAATAGCCAGACGTACCTGTCCTAGTTGTTCTACACCACGCAGTCGCAGCTCCATAAAAAACTCAAATTCCGTCATGTTGGAGTTATTGAGTTTCGACCAGGCCAGTTCGCCATCTTCAATAATGACAACCGGCTTGCCCTCCAGCAGATCTTCCAGTTTCTCACTGTGCGCCATCAGCCACATCACAAGGCGGTATAACAACGCCAGGGTAATGAAGACGATAAGCACCGGGATCATCGGCACATCGTCGTAAAACGCCACATCCCCTGCTGCCGACCCCAGTGTCAGAATGATTAACACTTCAAACAGCGACATTTGCCGCACTCCACGCCTACCTGTCATTTTAAGAAACAGAAAGACCAGTACAAAGGTATAGAGACTGCGTAGAGCGACTTCGCCAAGAAAATCCAGCGGCACTTTATCGAATGCCATACGGTGGAGATCGAACGCCTTCATTTTTATGCTCTTATCGTAATTTATCCGCTAAAAGCATAGTCAACAGTTCACCGGCGTGGCGGCGGTGATAGCGCCTTTGAGATAAAACCCGTATTATTGCGCGCTTTCCGTACGACTAAAGTGATTTTCATGACACAAACATTTATCCCCGGCAAAGATGCCGCCCTGGAAGATTCCATCGCTCGCTTCCAGCAAAAACTCTCCGACCTCGGTTTTCAGATTGAAGAAGCTTCCTGGCTGAATCCGGTGCCTAACGTCTGGTCTGTACATATTCGCGACAAAGAGTGCGCGCTGTGTTTTACCAACGGTAAAGGCGCAACCAAAAAAGCGGCGCTGGCTTCTGCTCTGGGTGAATATTTCGAGCGTCTCTCAACCAACTACTTTTTTGCTGATTTCTGGCTGGGCGAAACTATCGCCAACGGTCCGTTCGTCCATTATCCCAACGAAAAATGGTTTCCACTAACCGAAAACGACGATGTGCCGGAAGGCCTGCTTGATGACCGTCTGCGCGCATTTTACGACCCGGAAAATGAATTGACCGGCAGTATGCTAATTGATCTGCAATCAGGTAATGAAGATCGCGGTATATGTGGCCTGCCGTTTACACGCCAGTCTGACAATCAGACCGTTTATATTCCGATGAATATTATCGGTAACCTGTACGTTTCCAATGGTATGTCCGCTGGCAATACCCGCAACGAGGCGCGCGTTCAGGGGGTGTCCGAAGTTTTCGAACGCTACGTGAAAAACCGCATTATTGCTGAAAGCATCAGCTTGCCGGAGATCCCGGCAGAGGTGCTTGCGCGTTATCCGGCTGTAGTTGAAGCGATCGAAACACTGGAAGCGGAAGGTTTCCCAATCTTTGCTTATGACGGCTCGCTTGGCGGTCAGTATCCAGTGATCTGCGTCGTACTGTTCAACCCGACCAATGGCACTTGTTTTGCCTCCTTCGGCGCGCATCCTGATTTTGGCGTTGCACTGGAACGTACCGTGACCGAGCTGCTGCAGGGTCGTGGCCTGAAAGATCTGGATGTGTTTACTCCGCCGACCTTCGATGATGAAGAAGTCGCCGAACATACTAACCTCGAAACGCACTTTATCGATTCCAGCGGTTTGATCTCCTGGGATCTTTTCAAACAAGATGCCGATTATCCGTTTGTGGACTGGAATTTCTCTGGCACCACTGAAGAAGAGTTTGCCACGCTGATGGCTATCTTCAACAAAGAGGATAAAGAAGTTTATATTGCCGATTACGAGCATCTGGGCGTTTATGCTTGCCGCATTATCGTGCCGGGTATGTCCGATATTTATCCGGCAGAAGATCTGTGGCTGGCAAATAACAGTATGGGCAGCCATTTACGTGAAACAATTCTTTCGTTGCCAGGCAGTGAGTGGGAAAAAGAAGATTACCTGAACCTCATCGAACAACTGGATGAAGAAGGTTTTGATGACTTTACCCGCGTGCGTGAGCTGTTAGGTCTGGCGACCGGGTCAGATAACGGTTGGTATACCCTGCGTATCGGTGAATTAAAAGCAATGCTGGCACTGGCTGGCGGCGATCTGGAACAAGCCCTGGTCTGGACTGAATGGACGATGGAATTTAACTCATCGGTGTTCAGTCCGGAACGCGCCAACTATTATCGCTGCCTGCAAACATTGTTATTACTGGCGCAGGAAGAAGATCGCCAGCCGCTGCAATATCTGAATGCCTTCGTTCGTATGTACGGCGCAGACGCGGTAGAAGCGGCCAGTGCGGCAATGAGTGGCGAAGCGGCGTTTTATGGCCTGCAACCGGTAGATAACGATCTACACGCGTTTGCTGCGCATCAGTCGCTGTTAAAAGCCTACGAAAAGCTGCAGCGTGCCAAAGCGGCATTCTGGGCAAAATAAAATCAAATAGCCTACGCAATGTAGGCTTAATGATTCGGCTGAGTTATATTACGGGGCGTTTTTTTAATGCCCCGCTTTACATATATTTGCATTAATAAAATAATTGTAATTATAAAGTTAAATATCGGTAATTTGTATTTAGTAAATACGATCGATATTGTTACTTTATTTGTCTGATGCTCCCTTTTAATTAACTGTTTTAGCGGAGGATGTGGAAAAAATTCAACTCATTTGTTAATTTTTAAAATTTATTTTTATTTGGATAATCAAATATTTACTCCGTATTTGCATAAAAACCATGCGAGTTACGGGCCTATAAGCCAGGCGAGATATGATCTATATCAATTTCTCATCTATAATGCTTTGTTAGTATCTCGTCGCCGACTTAATAAAGAGAGAGTTAGTGTGAAAGCTGACAACCCTTTTGATCTTTTACTTCCTGCAGCAATGGCCAAAGTGGCCGAAGAGGCAGGTGTCTATAAAGCAACGAAACATCCGCTTAAGACTTTCTATCTGGCGATTACCGCCGGTGTTTTCATCTCAATCGCATTCGTCTTCTATATCACAGCAACTACTGGCACAGGCACAATGCCCTTTGGCATGGCTAAACTGGTTGGCGGCATTTGCTTCTCTCTGGGGCTGATTCTTTGTGTTGTCTGCGGAGCCGATCTCTTTACTTCTACAGTGTTGATTGTTGTTGCCAAGGCGAGTGGGCGCATCACCTGGGGTCAGTTAGCGAAAAACTGGCTGAACGTCTATTTTGGCAACCTGGTCGGCGCGTTGTTATTTGTGCTTTTAATGTGGCTTTCCGGCGAGTATATGACCGCCAATGGTCAATGGGGACTTAACGTCCTACAAACCGCCGACCACAAAGTACACCATACTTTTATTGAGGCTGTCTGCCTCGGTATCCTGGCTAACCTGATGGTATGCCTGGCGGTATGGATGAGCTATTCTGGCCGCAGCCTGATGGACAAAGCGTTTATCATGGTGCTGCCGGTCGCGATGTTTGTTGCCAGCGGTTTTGAGCACAGTATCGCAAACATGTTTATGATCCCGATGGGTATTGTAATCCGCGACTTCGCATCTCCGGAATTCTGGACCGCTGTCGGTTCTGCACCGGAAAATTTTTCTCACCTGACCGTGATGAACTTCATCACTGATAACCTGATTCCGGTTACGATCGGTAATATTATCGGCGGTGGTTTGTTGGTTGGGTTGACATACTGGGTCATTTACCTGCGTGAAAACGACAACCATTAATGGTTGTCGAAGTACGCAGTAAATAAAAAATCCACTTAAGAAGGTAGGTGTTACATGTCCGAGCTTAATGAAAAGTTAGCCACAGCCTGGGAAGGTTTTACCAAAGGTGACTGGCAGAATGAAGTAAACGTCCGTGACTTCATTCAGAAAAACTACACTCCGTACGAGGGTGACGAGTCCTTCCTGGCTGGCGCTACTGAAGCGACCACCACCCTGTGGGACAAAGTAATGGAAGGCGTTAAACTGGAAAACCGCACTCACGCGCCAGTTGACTTTGACACCGCTGTTGCTTCCACCATCACTTCTCACGACGCTGGCTACATCAACAAGCAGCTTGAGAAAATCGTTGGTCTGCAGACTGAAGCTCCGCTGAAACGTGCTCTTATCCCGTTCGGTGGTATCAAAATGATCGAAGGTTCCTGCAAAGCGTACAACCGCGAACTGGATCCGATGATCAAAAAAATCTTCACTGAATACCGTAAAACTCACAACCAGGGCGTGTTCGACGTTTACACTCCGGACATCCTGCGTTGCCGTAAATCCGGTGTTCTGACCGGCCTGCCAGATGCTTATGGCCGTGGTCGTATCATCGGTGACTACCGTCGCGTTGCGCTGTACGGTATCGACTACCTGATGAAAGACAAACTGGCACAGTTCACCTCTCTGCAGGCTGATCTGGAAAACGGCGTAAACCTGGAACAGACCATCCGTCTGCGCGAAGAAATCGCTGAACAGCACCGCGCTCTGGGTCAGATGAAAGAAATGGCTGCTAAATACGGCTACGACATCTCTGGTCCGGCTACCAACGCTCAGGAAGCTATCCAGTGGACTTACTTCGGCTACCTGGCTGCTGTTAAGTCTCAGAACGGTGCTGCAATGTCCTTCGGTCGTACTTCCACCTTCCTGGATGTGTACATCGAACGCGACCTGAAAGCTGGCAAGATCACCGAACAAGAAGCGCAGGAAATGGTTGACCACCTGGTCATGAAACTGCGTATGGTTCGCTTCCTGCGTACTCCGGAGTACGATGAACTGTTCTCTGGCGACCCGATCTGGGCAACCGAATCTATCGGTGGTATGGGCCTCGACGGTCGTACCCTGGTTACCAAAAACAGCTTCCGTTTCCTGAACACCCTGTACACCATGGGTCCGTCTCCGGAACCGAACATGACCATTCTGTGGTCTGAAAAACTGCCGCTGAACTTCAAGAAATTCGCCGCTAAAGTGTCCATCGACACCTCTTCTCTGCAGTATGAGAACGATGACCTGATGCGTCCGGACTTCAACAACGATGACTACGCTATCGCTTGCTGCGTAAGCCCGATGATCGTTGGTAAACAAATGCAGTTCTTCGGTGCGCGTGCAAACCTGGCGAAAACCATGCTGTACGCAATCAACGGCGGCGTTGACGAAAAACTGAAAATGCAGGTTGGTCCGAAGTCTGAACCGATCAAAGGCGATCTCCTGAACTACGATGAAGTGATGGAGCGCATGGATCACTTCATGGACTGGCTGGCTAAACAGTACATCACTGCACTGAACATCATCCACTACATGCACGACAAGTACAGCTACGAAGCCTCTCTGATGGCGCTGCACGACCGTGACGTTATCCGCACCATGGCGTGTGGTATCGCTGGTCTGTCCGTTGCTGCTGACTCCCTGTCTGCAATCAAATATGCGAAAGTTAAACCGATTCGTGACGAAGACGGTCTGGCTATCGACTTCGAAATCGAAGGCGAATACCCGCAGTTTGGTAACAACGATCCGCGTGTAGATGACCTGGCTGTTGATCTGGTAGAACGTTTCATGAAGAAAATTCAGAAACTGCACACCTACCGTGACGCTATCCCGACTCAGTCTGTTCTGACCATCACTTCTAACGTTGTGTATGGTAAGAAAACGGGTAACACCCCAGACGGTCGTCGTGCTGGCGCGCCGTTCGGACCGGGTGCTAACCCGATGCACGGTCGTGACCAGAAAGGTGCTGTAGCGTCTCTGACTTCCGTTGCTAAACTGCCGTTCGCCTACGCTAAAGATGGTATCTCCTACACCTTCTCTATCGTTCCGAACGCACTGGGTAAAGACGACGAAGTTCGTAAGACCAACTTGGCAGGTCTGATGGATGGTTACTTCCACCACGAAGCGTCCATCGAAGGTGGTCAGCACCTGAACGTTAACGTGATGAACCGTGAAATGCTGCTCGACGCGATGGAAAACCCGGAAAAATATCCGCAGCTGACCATCCGTGTATCTGGCTACGCAGTACGTTTCAACTCGCTGACTAAAGAACAGCAGCAGGACGTTATTACTCGTACCTTCACTCAGTCTATGTAATTAGATTTGACTGAAATCGTACAGTAAAAAGCGTACAATAAAGGCTCCACGGAAGTGGGGCCTTTTTTAGCAAGAGAGCCTTTTTTGTCAGCTATCTATACTTTAAGGTAACTGCCAAAACAGACTCGACGTAGCCTTCGAGCTGCGCACCAACACGGCCTCAGATGGGCCACATCTGGAGAAACACCGCAATGTCAGTTATTGGTGACATTTTTTGATATCTAATCACATGAAATAAAAGGATTTATTTCTGGTCACGTCCACACATTGACCACATCGACAAAAAAGCCCCTCGACTGAGGGGCTTTCTGTTTGTAATTACATCCACATAATTTGCTGCCCTGATGGTAACGGGTGCGGCCTTACGGCGTGGACTTCTCCCGGCTTCACGATGTATCGCTGTACCGACTCATAAGTGATGAACGTGGC
Source organism: Escherichia sp. MR (assembly GCF_005280595.1). Taxonomy (NCBI): domain Bacteria; kingdom Pseudomonadati; phylum Pseudomonadota; class Gammaproteobacteria; order Enterobacterales; family Enterobacteriaceae; genus Escherichia; species Escherichia sp. MR. Next base: position 172,141 of record NZ_SZVK01000001.1, read on the forward strand.
GCTGCAATTCACGTTCTGACACTGGTGATAACGCTCTTTTGTCGTGTCAGTAATATAGCGGCTTGTACGCGCATGTGCAGCATGCTGGCATAAAGGACAATGAAACATCGCGAGCACCTCTTCCGGTTTTGTTGATGGTGCCATTTTAGTTAAATTATCCTTATAAAACAAACAGATAAAATAAAAACATCACTCATCATCTTCTGTTTCGTACTCCACATCAGAAAGCCTGACCTCAAGCTCTAAGGACGTCGTGAAGCCGCTATTATTCAGAAAATGTGTCACCTTAGTGATTGTCCAGTCCTGCTCGTCTATGATGCGCTTAAAGCCTGACACTTTAACCGGTGTTTCCGTGTAAATATCTGCCCGACCGGTAGCCAGGCTGATGGAGAACTCCGCAACGCCCCGTTGCAGTTTATCCCACTTCGCCTGAGCGGCGCGCATGGCCTGCGCTTTCGTGGCATATACCGTGGTCAGGGCAAAAACGTTGTCAGCTTCCCCGGCCATGTATTCACCTTCGCGCGCTTCCGGTACTTTAGGCGCTTTCTTCTGCCTGACCGGTTTCGCTTTCGGGTGCTCCAGTGCGCGCAGGTGTTTTTCTTTCTTTTTGCGTTTCAGTTTTATCTTCTGCTTTTGTGGTTTCGGGTCTTTGGTGTGTAACCACTTTGCCGTTACGCCGGTGTAAGCTCCACGGTCAGCAATCGCAAAATGATGACGGTCGCCGTCGCTGCGGGTGATGGTAATCTGCGGGATTTTTTTACCACTGGCCGTCACCCCCTGCCCCGCTTTGAGAAACAACAGTTTTCCCATTTTTACCGACACCTCACCGCCGTTGCGTTCTGCAAGACGGGTCAGGAATTTCGCATCAGACTCCTGCGACTGGTCGATGTGCGGGATTTTAATTCCTGCCAGTGACGGCGCGACACTGGCTTCCAGCCTGTTACGGGAGGCTATCGCCTCAACAATCGCACCGAGCGTGGTGTCATGCCAGGAGCCTTCACGGCGGGAATTGAGCGTCCCGCGAAAATCTGCACTCCGGGCGCGGATGGTGACCACATCCGGTGCGCCCCGGTGTTCAACCTCATCAACGGTAAATTTCCCTTTGCATACCAGGGCAAAACCTTTCCAGCCGATATACACCGTCAGGACAGCGCCACGAACCGGTAGCCCTACCTGCCCGTCGGCATCGTTCAGTTCAATATCAAGCTGGTCAGCCTCAAAGCCCCGGTTATCCGTCAGAGTCATGCTCATCAGACGGTCGCTGATATTGCCGGTAATATCCCTGCTGTCGAGCATCAGCATGTAATCCGGTGTCAGCGTACTGCCTGCATCAAATGTCAGCGCATCCAGCATTATCCCGCCCCTGTCATACCCGTGAATTTAGTCGCCATACTGCCAGCCTTACCGATGAGCGATTCCGCCTGTTTACCGATATCGCCATAAAGCGCGGCCAGTGATTCATCAACGCGGGTGAGCGACAGCGTAAAATCAATTTTTCGGGGTGTGCCGTCTGCAAAGAAAATACTCCCTGTTTCACTCACCCTGCTGATGACATACATGCCGTAAATCATTCCGGTGCCATCCAGCAACGGCCACGCCCGGCCTTCCTCTGCCATCAGTCTGAGCGTGGTCATCGTCAGCTTGCCGCCGGTCAGTTCGGGATAAAGCACACCGGCAAGCGTGATGTTTTCCTCACCCACACCGAGAAACTGAAAGGCATCCCGTTTGCCGATACGGGAATTTGACGGCCAGCGATAATCTGATTCACGCTGCATGGTCTGGTGTGGCAGCGTCTGGCGCATAAAAACAAACATACCTAACGCGAGCATCATTTTTCGTCACCTCCTTAACCGTCATGCATCATGCTGGCACGGGCGCGCGCACGTTTATCCCGCTCGTATTTTTCGAGCGCATCCTGTAACTGGCGGTCAAGCTGTGTCCCCGGCGCAGTACCACCCGTCAGGCTGATGTGATATTCGTTTTTACTCTGGTCCACATAAGAGCGGCCAGCCGGTGCCGTGACCGGCTGATAAGCCTGATAGCCTGCATAAGAGCTGGTCGCCGGAATATAACCACCGGTGCCATACGTGGCGGCATGAGTCCTTGCGGCGGTCTGGTCAAGTGTGTCTGACTCTTTGTTGATAACACCGAGTTTTTCCAGTACCCAGTCAATACCACTGCGCAGTTTGTTGAACGCATTAAGCGGCAGCATCAACGCGTCAGCCAGTGCCTGCCCGAACATGACGCCCGTGTCACGGCAACGGTTCAGGGTGTCCTGGGTGGCTTTGACCGGGGCAATCAGGTTTTTAAACCACTGCCACGCGGCCTGTAACTTTTCGCCCAGCCAGTCGAACACCGGCTTAAGTGGCGTGAACAGTTCCCCCACCGGCGCAAATGCCGCTTTCAGCCCTTCCACCACACCGCCAAAGAATGCGCTGACAGGCTCCCAGTATTTACGGATAAGCAACGCCCCGGCGACAATGGCGGCCACCACGGCCACAACCGGCCAGCTAATCGCCCCGATAGCGGTCATAACAGCACTGCCAACCGTCGTGAAGACTGCCCCCATTGCGCCTGCTGCCGCGATGATGGCATTGATGCCAGTGATAACCGGCCAGGCTACAAGACCAATGACACCGATGATGCCAATAAGCGCCAGCGCGCCACCGACAATGAGGCCGATGGTTGACGCCAGTGATTTGTTTTTCTGGATCCAGCCGTCGAGTTTTAACACATACTTTGTGGCCGTCTGCGTGAGCTTACGCAGTGCGCCTTCCTGCTGGTCAAACAGGTCTGTCCCCACCGCCTCATAAGCGGACTGAAACTCCTTAAAGTCACCGCCGAGGTTGTCCTGCATGATATTTACCAGCTCGGCAGTCTTCCCGTCTGAGGCTTTAAACGCAGCGGTCAGTTTGTCCAGCTTTCCGGTTGAGGCGGCAGTCATCAGCACGGCGGCGGCTGAGCTGGCCTCCTCCCCGAAAATAGTTTTCATGTATTCAGCCTGCTGGGCAGTACCGAGCCGGTTTTTCTCAAAACTGGCCTGCATTTCTTTCAGAATGGTAAATATTGGCCGGGTGTTTCCCTTGCTGTCTGAAGTTTTCACGCCAAGCTCTTTGAGTGCATCCCATGCTTTTCCCGTCGGTGCCTGCAGGCGGCTTAACACGGCACGGCTTCCCGTCCCCGCCATTGAGCCTGTGATTTTTGCATCATGCAGCGCCCCGACCATTGCGGCGGTTTCTTCAATGCTGACACCGGCATTTTTTGCCACAGGTGCGGCATAGGTCAGCGCATCGCTCATGCCGTCAAAATCGGCGGCGGTTTTGTTCATCGTCATGGAGAGAACATCCCCGATATGAGCGACCTTATCGTTTGAAAGCTGAAAGGCGGATTTCATCCCCATCAGCAGGGCGGCGTTTTCTTCCATCGTGCGGCGGTTCGCCAGCGCCATATTCAGCGTGACCGGCGTTGCCGCCTGAATGGCATCAACATCCCCACCCGCTTTCGCGATGATAATCTGTGCACCGGCTGCATCATCTGCCGAGGCTGCGGTATTGTCGCCGAGCTGGCGCGCCTGCTTGCGGAGTGCGGTCATTTCGGCGGAGTCTTTTGCCACTCCGAGCACGGCCTGCAATTCTGAGTTTTTCTGCGCAAACTCATAACCGGGCATCAGCAGCTTAACTCCGGCCATCGTTCCCGCCGCCGCAATCCCCACACCGGCAGCGCCCACTGAGGCCATATTTCCGGCCAGTTCCTTTCCGGCCTGATAACGCTGTTTTACTGCGTTAAGTTTTGCCTGTTGCGCACTGACACGCGCCAGTGCGTCGCGCTGACGATTAAGCTGTGCGGTGGTTTCACTGATACGGTTTTTCAGCCCCTGCTCATCATGTGCAAGATTGCGGGTATTAATTCCCACAGCGGCCAGTTCCCGCTGCTGGCGTTTAACGGAATCCGTCAGGCGGTTATATTTCGCCTGTAAGTCCTCCGCCGCTCGCTTTGCTGATTCCAGCACTTTCGCCTGAGCACGGGTCGGACGTTCGGTGTTTTTAAACTGTGTGGCAAGGGCTTCGGCTTCCTGCCGTGCCTTTTCAAGTGCATGACCAGTCACGGCGAGCTGTGCACTGGTCTTGCGGAATCCCTCAATACGGGATGCGTGACCGTTCAGCTCGCGCAGTGATTTTTGTGTTTCCCGGATATCCCCCGACAGCGACTTACTCGCTGTGCGGATGGATTTAAACGGGCGGGATGCCTGGTCAACAGCCCTGAGCAATACCTGTAATTTTACATTGTTACTCATTCGTGTTTCCGCTTCGCCGGAGCGCCTTTTCGCGCCATGTGATGAGTTCGGTCAGGCTCATGGGATACAGTTCTGATGGCGGCCAGTGAAATATCACTGCCACATCCGCCATCAGGTCATCGACCGAGAGATTTTTTGGAAACGTCACTGCACCGAGTTCGGCGACAAAAAACCGACCACCTTACCGGCCAGCGCCACAAGGTCAGGCAGTTCCAGCGCGGCGACTTCCTGCTCGGTCAGCATCGGTGCCGTCATGCGCGGCAGCACCTTAATCAGTGCATCGACTTCGGAGTTTGCAACCGCAGCCAGACTGACACCGCGTAGCGTCCCGGCACTGGGTTTCATCAGCGTGACCTGTTCGATAACCTGCTCACCACGTTTGACCGGATTGTCCAGGGTAATGACATTTTCTTTGTTCATGGTTTTCTCACTTCTGAATCAGGGTTAACCGGCCAGCCAGGCTGACCGGATGAAAATCACAGGCCGATATTGCGGCGGTGTTGCTCCAGCCGGTCGACGCCGTTCACCTTTTCAATCATGTTGATGGTGTCAATTTCGACCAGCTCCTTACCGTCCATCGTCAGCCGGAAATAGGTGCAGACCACGGAGATTTTCGACTCGGTGTCTTCTCCCTGTTTGCCCTCGCCGGTGTCGATTTCTTTCTGACGTCCACGCATGACCACTTCGACGGCCACCGTTTCGCCGGTATCGTCGCGCTGGTAAGAGCCTGCAAAACGAATCGGCACGGCATCCACGCCGGTTGCGGCGTAAAGCTCCCAGATAACCGAATCCGGGAAGCCCCCGAGCGACCACTCCATTGACAGCGCATCGTCATCAAGGCCGAGGTCTACCGGTGCGCTGCCGTTCATCCCCGCACCACGATAGTTTTCGAGCTTACGGGTCAGTTTTGGCAGCGTGACGGACTTTGCAACGCCCTGATAGCTGTAGCCGTTCAGAAAGACGTTCATTAACTTGAGTTTGCGCGGCATTGCCATCGGTCAGGCTCCTTAATTGCTGTTAACCGAGGTGACCAGATTTGCCAGGTATTTATCGGTAATACGCTGGCGCAGGGTCAGGTTTTCAAGAGGAGGCACCGGGGTATAGTCGTAGTCGATATACAGTTTTCCGGCCTTAAGGGTTTCCGCATCGTTGGATTCTTCGCTGAACCAGCAGGTCGCATCCACGATATAGCCGTTTGTTTTCAGCTCACGGAATTTGGCATTGATGCCGTCAACGATGTCGCGAATCAACGTTGCGGTGATGGGCTTGTCCACCGCCCACATGTGCGCTTCAGCCATCGTGTCGGCCAGCACCTGCGCGGTCCGGGTGTAGTTTTCAAAGAGGAACAGCGGGTCATCAGAGCAGGTACGGTTACCCCAGAATCGGAAACCGTCGCGGCGAATCAGCGTAGTGACGCCTGCCTCGTTCAGCAGGTCAGCATCGGTGCCGGACTCCTGCAAATCCCAGAATACAGATGCGCTGATGCCGGTAACACCGTTCACCCCGACGTTGGACAGCGTTTTATGCCAGCCCTGCTCCTGGTCGATTTTAGCACGCAGCCCCAGCGCACGGGCGGTGGCATACGCGGTGGAGGTGGTACTGGTGACCGTATCCCATGCGAGGAAATCCGGCCAGATGACCATCAGCTCACGCTGGCTGAAATTCTGGCGGTAGGCTTTCACCTCGGAAATGGTTTTACAGCCCCATGCGCTGATATACCCGAAAGCGCGCAGCTTCTGGCAGACTGATGCCAGTGCAACAGCCACCTCTTTGGTGTCCAGTCCCGGCACACCGAGAATACGCGGTTTAACACCGGTTACCGACTCTGCCGCCAGCAGGGCTTTCAGTCCGGTATACTGACCGTTTTCGTCGGTGGTGCCGATGATATTGGAAACGGTCTGCGCGAGTTTCGTTTCTTCGTCTTCGCCGGTGCCGTCTTCCACGCGCACAACAACAGTCACTGGTTTTGACTGGTCGGCGATGGCCTGCAACGATGCCGCCAGCGTGCCTTTTTTACCGGCCTTTGCAATTGCGCTCTGCACATTGGTAATCAGCACCGGTTTATTGAGGGGGAAGGTTTCCGCATCCGCATCGCTGGCCGTGCAAACCATGCCGACAATGGCAGTGGATACGGTGGAAATGACGCGGGTGCCGTCGTTAATCTCCAGCACCTGCACGCCGTGATGATAGTCACTCATCCGTTTAACTCCGTGGTTAATGGGTGCAACTATTTTCTGTTGTGCAGAGCATGAGACGCTATTTGGCCTGGCTGGCCAGTGGATGAAACAACAGATAAAGAAAAGGCGGGCAATCAGCCCGCCTGCCTTGATTTGTACTCGTTCAGTTTCCAACTGTGAATTTACGGAGTCCAAACGCTAGACTATGAATCACCCACAGGGCGTTTTAGCCAATGTGTTGTATCCATCGGTTGAACTCACAGCAAGAAGTAGAAGTTATAGTCCCCAAATTGCTGCTAAAGAAATGGTGAGTAATATTGGTAAGATTGAAACTCAAAGGCTCTCAAAAAGAACCTTTGAGTTTATCTATTACGAGCGGAAAAAATGATCAACCTACTGTTTTTTCCAGTGCTTCCTTTGTTATTCTTCCAAGATATCTTACTTTTCCAATCTCAGAGCTTTGATTAAGAGCGTTATTTAGTAAGTGTTTGTTTTTATTATCAATATTATTCACAGCTTCATTTATCTCTAATAAATACTCTCCATACTTGACATTTCGAAGAAATTTTGCTTTATCAAAATAGTATTTGTTCTCTGAAACTGCTTCTAGATCTTTTTGCATTTTATTCAAAATATCAACTCTTCTCTTGAGTTCATTTTCTATTTCATTAACACTATTTTCAAGATCCTTTTTACGGTTGCTTTTAGTTTGTTTAATTTGTTGATTTATTATCTCATTAAAAAGCTGAACTTCTATTTCACGTCTTTTTTTAACAGACCTGATAGATACTAATGCACCTATAAAAACAGCTACTAAGCTAAATATAGATAGTATTGCCGGGAGAATTGATAGTATTACTGGGATAATTGTATCAATCATAGCACCCCCTTAAAACTCAAAAAATGGTGTACAATCAGCAACATGCCTGTTATATCGTTCACATGCATGTATAACAAATATAGCAACAATACACGCAATTGGAGAATAAAAATACAAGTTATCATTAAAATTAAGATTAGGATCAGAATTAGGATTTGAAGAAACAATCCCAAATACAACAGAGAAACAAATGCTCACGAATATACCCAAACCAAACATAGCAACGTTCTTAGAAGAAAGCCCTATCGAGATCGCATAAAACGCCGCTGTAATATTTAATGTTTGTATTGATGGCAAGTGATCGGAACGCACAAGTGTCTCGAACCCCAAAGGTAAGAGAGGTAAAGACATATGTAATAATAAACAAAGGAGATAGTTAGACCATTCTTTACTAACACCAGGAATCCGCTTAGCCATGATACGGTAGAGCCTTAAAAGTCATAAGAGTGTTTTATGATGCTTAATTGTAGTTTCTTAAGCAAATTAATGCACCAACAATGTTCATAGCAATATATGACTGCGTATTTTTCAAACAATGATGGCATATATTAACCATTTCCTTTTGATTAAGGCATGTTACTTGGTAATGTCCGCTCCTAGCACAGAGCGGACAGCCAGATTAGGTTTTACTCTGTGCTATAGATGTGTAAACTCACATCCGAGCTAATACAATTTATCGCGGCATTTCCGGCCATTCTATATCCGGAGCATCTTCCGGCTGAACGCGATTCAGTAGCACACGGTATTTTTTCCAGTGTGTCAGACTTAACTTTTCTTCCTCGGTAGCCATATCTAAATCGACAGCATCCTGCAGCGTGGCAATAATTTCACCTGCATATGCAATCAGCTCTTTCTTCTGAGACTCCGCCGCTCTGACAAGTGCATCACGCTCTGCATTCTCATCATTCACCCACGCATTTCCGTTCCATTTCTGATAATCCCCCTCCGGGGAAATAGCTGTCACGTCTGGAGGTAATACGCCAAGTTCAGAAATATAAATGGCTGCTCCCGTTTTCGTTTCATAGACGGTCTTTCCGCGATGGTCTTCCATCAGTTCCCATTTCATTTCATCTGCATTGAAAACGGCTGCATAACCAGCAGGAATATCAGGCGGCGCAATATCTGTACTGTTTGCAGGCAGACCTGTATACGGTGGAATATACGCATCACTTTCCCCAATAAATTCATTGGTTCCATCAAGTAAATTAAATACGCGGATAGTTTGTGCTTCTGCACTCATTCTGAAAGCCATTATGCAAGCCTCACAATATAGTTAAATGCGATGTTTTTGACGGTGTTTTCTGTATTACCTGTAGCATTAACGGTAATAGAGTGCCCGTGTGAGCCAATAGCAACCGTGTGTGAATGTGCACCAATACCAACAGTATGATTATGTGCACCAATATCTACCGTGTGGGCATGATTCCCGGCAGCTCCTGATGTGCCATTAAACGATGGGTTGTCAAAGCCTGTTTTACCGGTTTCACCATTAGTATTGGCATTCCCTCTGTAAATGGTATGTGTATGGTTACCAGTGGTATTAGTGGTTTTTGTTCCGTAGTTAAACGTACTGACTGTCTTCGTGCCGTAATCAAATGAACTGGTCGTTTTCGTTCCTAAGTCCGTATTTGACGCACTGGCACTGTGAGTATGTGATTTAATCCCGTCCTGTTCCTGTGACAATACGGCTCGCCCACTGGCGGGTTTGCCCTTGATTGTCCAGCCGCGCATATCAGGAATAACACCAGAAGGATAGGCAATAGCCAGTTTCGGATATGCTGCTTTATCAAACGTCTGGCCTTGCATAATTGCATAGCCTGCAGGTGGTGTATCTGATGGCCACGGCAGCGGAACACCTGGCGGAAACGCTTCAATATTTGCCGAGCCGTCAAATTTTACGCCGTTAATTGTCCTTGCCGTTTTCAGCTTTGTTGCGGTAGCAGCATTGCCGGATAGCTCACCTGAAAGGCCACCGCTGAATGTCTGTTTCGCGCCCCATGTCTGGGCTTCGTCAATGATTGGTACTCGTCTTGCTGTAATCGTGCGGCTTCCCGGATTTCCTGAAATGCGCACCATAAAAAAGCGGTAGTTGGCTTTACTTACAGTGCTGCGCCATACATGCATTGAGCGCCCCGTACCGGAATCATCACTCGGACCCACTGCGATGTTTATCAGGTTGCCATCAATGACGCCCCAGTCCATACCGTCGGGAATGTTGGTCATGTTATCAAGCCGAACGGTTATCAGACTGCCCGGCACAAAGTCGTAGGTCTGCCAGTCCAGACTGGATAGTTTTGCCACTGCGCCACCGATGCCCAGATTCAGAGGCAACGAAAAGGAGTTATATACTTCTCGCCATTCGGTCCATTTGCTCCCGGCGTAGACGCGCTCAAAAGTGCGCCCCTGTGTGGTTTCTGATTTCCCTGTGGTTGTGTAACGCTGCCAGACAGACACACCATCAAAACGTCTGATTACTTCCAGTATCCCAAGTAGTGTCGCGCCAACGGTGTCCAGCATCGGACCGTTTGTTGCCTTTCCTGTAACACTGTAAATACCGGGGTCGGTTAGAACATTTAAATCACCTTCGTAATAACGACTCTCTGACTGATGACCGACTCTTAACCACGGTTCCCACTGCGGATTTGATGCATCCCAGCTTGCCGCAAGGCAGCGGACATACATATTTCCACGGCGAGTGGTATAACGTTGCGTTCTTCCATAATTCCCGCCTTCGAGGATCTCAAGCATCCCCTGAGCAAAGCCGCCTTCCTCTGGATAATTGCGTTCATATGAAGCTATAGCCGAGCTACTGTTACGCCATAAACCAAGATGTTCGGCGGCTCCAAGCGTATTCAGGTCTATAGTCGTACTCAAAGGGCGGGTAGCTGATTGAGTGTGACGCCATATACCCCACGGACCATCAGAGCCATTCCACTTATTGGCGAGTCTGCGTATGTATACATTGCCGTCTCTCGTGGTAAAGCGTTGCGTACCTGCAAAATTGCCGGCAGCAAAAACCTCAAGCACACCGACAGCATTATCTTCCGGGAAATTTTTCTCCAGTGTTGCGTTAGTTGAGGTAGCTTTAGACCAGATCCCCAGATAAGCCTTAACAGGACCAAATGTATTCAGGTCGGCATCAAGCGGCATTTCGCCATTGTTTTTCATAAACGTCAGGCTGGTAACGCCAACATTGTCCAGAAAAGCTGATTTATCCTGGATATCTGCACCATTCTGATTTTTCGCCAGACGTGAATTTGCGTTGTCATTTGCTGCCTTGACCGCTTTTGGCGTTGCCGCCAATGACTCACTGGTGCTGTTTGTTGCACTGCTTAACTGAGTAAAGCCTTTTTCTGTCAGCGTGGCGTCAGGATGGCGGCGGGACTGCTCATGTTCTGCGATTTTGTCATCGACGTAATCCTGCGTCGCCATCACTGTGCTGGCATCAATACTCAGCTCAACGGACGCCACGTTACTGACAATAATAACCATGCGGCAGGTCTGCGCACGCCCGGAGCCTTCAGCGAGTTCAGGCTTATAGCTTTCTGCCATGTTGGCGACCGCAATCAGTGTTCCGGCATCGTCATACAGGCCAAGCTCACGCATCCAGAAGCCGCCCACTTCGGGCGGTACAACCAGTTCAGCCACGATATAGTTTTTATTCTTATTATCCACGCTGACTTTATTCAGGGCGTGACGCCAGACCTCATGCACCAGTTTCGTCTGACCGGCATCCGGCACCGGCAATTTGCCATTACCGTCACCCACGGCCATTGCAGACAGGGTTACTTTTTTCCCGCCGGGGACAGTGGCGGCTGCCAGCTTTGCGGCTCCGGCAGTAGTGATAACGGTTTTAAATTTCGTGCTCATTGTTTCTCACTTATCCGGGATAAACAGTAATAACATCACCATCACAGACCACACCGCCTGTATACAGACAGCCGGGAATGTCCTGGATAATGTTCAGGCCGATAAGGTGGCGACTTGCGGGTTTGGCATCGGCAATCAGCCGTTCCATTTCCAGATACATTTCCTCTGTGATACCGCTTTCCAGTACGCCGATATCAAGCCGGAAAGTGCCGGGCGGGTCGTTTGTCTCCCACCATTCCTTTACGTTAATGAGATAGCCGAGCGGCTCCACCACGCGTCGGATTGCGCCTATAGTGCCCTTATGACAGTGAATGAAATAGGCATCGCGGATAACGGCGCGTTTTGTCGCTTCCGGCCACTTTTCATCCCACCTGTCGACCGAAAACGCCCACGCCAGCCACGGCAGCAGATTTGCCGGGCAGGTGTCCGGATTCCACAGCTCACGAATACTGACCGGCGTTTTTTCAATTTCCGCACAGGCTTTTGCGGCGGCGACCTCAAGCGGTGATGAGCCGGTCGGCAGCAGTCGCGAATCACTCATCCGAGCCTCCGGTCACGACGTTGTATTCGGTACAGAAAGACGCCTGCGTACTGTTGAGCACGATGTCGGCCAGCGGAGCAGTCAGTTCGACACGCTGCACGCCTTCCACATGCAAAGCGGCATAAATGGCAGACAGACGGATGTCACGCCCCAGCCGGTGCTGTGCCGTGATATACGCTTCCAGTTTTTTCACAGCAGCAGCGCGAATGGGTTCGCTTTCGGGACCAGGGTAAAGGTAAAGCGTGGCGTTTATCTGGTATTCAACGATGGCGGCAGACTGCACGGTCACGCGGTCGGCCACCGGCCTGACGTCCTCGCCATTAAGAGCGTTACGCACCACCGCCAGCAGGTCTTCGGATGCGACACCGTTATTTTCACGTGACAGCACAGAGATGGTGACGCAGGCCGGAGACGGACTGGTGACAGAGATATCCGCGACACGCCCGTCGGCACTGCGGCCATGATACTGATAGGCACCCACCGACCCGGCGACGCTTAAGCCCTCAAACGCCTGCTGAATACGCAGACGATAATCGGTGTCAGACTCCATCACTGCCGGTGTCGGCGGGATAGTCGAATCATCTGCCGGGGTGATAATCAGGCGCGTGGTGTTGTAATTGGCACCAATCACATCAAGGTCATTACCGGCGGCACAGGCCAGCATCACCGCCCGTGCGGCCTCATTCACACGCTGACGCCAGATAAGCTCGCGATAAGCATTTTCCTCCAGCAGTTTGACGAGAGGCTCGGATTCCAGCGTCAGGGTACGGGCGACCGCCTCCTGCTGGTCTTCCGGGTAAAGGGAAATCAGTGTCGCCTTGCGTTCGGCAAGAATGGTTTCAAAGTCCAGCTCCTCAACCACATCCGGTGCGGGTAGCTGGTTCAGGTCGATAATCGGCATGGTTTCAACTCACAGGGATGGTTAACGAAAGTGGCTGGCCGGTGTCGTTATGCTGGCCGGTTAACGTGACCGTCATTCGCCCGTCAAAGCTGCGCGCCGTGGTGACGGATGCCAGGGTGACGCGGGGTTCCCATTTCAGCACCGCCATGTAACAGGCGACCTTAATCTGCAACTCAAGTGCCGGGGTCTGCGGCTGGTCAATCATTGACGCCAGCAACGAGCCGTAATCACGACGCATCACCCGTGAGCCGACCGGCGTGCGCAGGATATCGCCGATACTCTGGCTGATATGCTCAAGGTCAGTGACAGTCTGGCCATCACTGCGATTCATTCCGAGATAACGTGCTGTCATTTTGTCCCCTGTGTCCAGTTGTCTCCTGACTTAACACCACCGTGACCGTGGTCATCCACCTGAACGCCGTTAGACGTGAATTTCCCGTCGGTATGCTCGATGTTGCCGTGCATCTTCCCGCCCTTCTGCACTTCCAGCGTGCCGGTAGTCAGCTTGTTAGTGCAGACCACTTCCGGTGTGTCCAGGGTGACGCGGGTTGATGCTTTCACCGTGACCACCGGCACCGTGGCAGTAACAGAATCAGAAGCCGTCACGCTGGCCGTTTTAATTCCGCTTACCGTAAGTGCACTGGTTTCGGGTTCATATTCAATCACCGCCCCGTCAGGGAAACGGATATGCAGGGCATCCGCCGACGCAGACGGCGCGGGGTTATCGCCGGAATAAATCCCCGGCAGAACGAACGCCGTGTCGAGTTCACCGCCCACGGCCAGAATCAGCACCTGTTCCCCCACGGAAGGTGCCCACCATGTGCGCGAACGCCCGGCGCGATGGGTCAGCCACTGAAGCCAGTCAGTGCACATGCCGCCGGTCTGCACACGGCAGCGACCGGCGTTAAGGTCGGTTTCGACGATAATGCCGGTGCGGATCATGTTGCGCAGTGCGCGCGCGAGTTCCTGAATATTTGCGAGAGTGTTCATAACGGGAAGGATGCCGCCGGGTCATACCGGCGGCAATGTGACGATGAGGTGTCGGGAATGGCACAACTAACGGTCGAGGTGAGCCAGAATAATCTCTTCAATCATCTGCACATCCTCACCGGTAAAGCCGAGCAGAGGACGAGCCGGATAATCAATTTTCTTACCGTCTTTCCGGTTTTCTTCCGACAGACCAAACTGATGCACGCTGGCGATTTTCGGTGACTTCCCGCCGTAAAATTCCATTGATGCCTGTTCCGGGCTGGCGCGGATATGCAAAAAACGACTGGTGATAAGTTTCGCAAACATTTTTCGCTTAACACGACCGGTCTTTTTTCTGGCGCTCTGCTGCTGGCGTGGCGCGTAGGGTGTGCCGTCCGGGGCTTTCTGTGCCATCACCCGGCGCTGCTGACTCTGACGCAGACGTTTCGCCAGTTCGGCGCTCAGTCGCCGACGCCCTGACGGTGACAGCGATTCAATCAGTCCGGTCAGCCGGTCTTCAAAACGCTTAAACTCATTCATCCCACTTGCTCACCAGTTCGCCATTGATATACAGCTCCATCGGGCGGGTGACCGGCTCCGGCGGCGGGGGTTCCGGGATATTCTTCACATGCAGCGCGCCGTCCACCTCTCTGACCAGCGTGCGCTCGGTCAGCATCAGGCTGATGCTGATATCAAAGCTGCTGTCATTGTTGATGTCTGCATAAAACGTGAAGCCCTTTTTCTGGCCTTCGTCGGTGGTCATGATGTCGGGCTGATTTTCCCGCAGCCACGCCAGCACCGGCACAATGAGCAGGTCAAAATCACCGGTAAAGTCGGTCACAATGACATTGAGCGTGTAACGCTTTTCGAACGACAGCGACGTCGCCAGTGTGGAGGCAATACTCCCGTTATCAACGAATATCCGCAGCATCTCGGGACTGGTTTTCAGTACCGTGACGGCATCAGTCAACGCCCTGCGCAGGCTGTCGGGTTTGAGCATCGTTTTCGTCCTGACAGTGTTTAATCATTTTTACCTGGCTGGCACAGCGTGCCAGCGCGTTCTCAAGCTGCCGGATATCAGCACTTAAATCGCCGTTCGTCTGCGGGTCACTGCCCGGCATCGGGCAAAGGCTCACTTTCGGGCAGGCGTTGGCGACAATCACTGGCGTCGGTGCAGGCCGGGCGCTGGTGCAACCGGCGCACAGCATCAGGCAGGTCAGCACCGTACCAGCGGCGAAAATCTTCGTTTTCATTAAGTAACCTCGTGATGGTTTTCTCGCGCTGTGCTTCACGCTTCGCGGCGTTCTCCAGTTCCTGACGCAGTGCCACCTGCGCCAGCTCGTTTTTGTCTGCTCTGGTGAGGGCAACATGAAGCTGATTTTTCAGCATGGTGATGGTCGTCTGCTGTTCACTGGCGACGTTGTTCGCCCTGTCCAGCGAGGCGCGCAGGCTGGCATTTTTGTGTTTCACCAGAAACAGCCCCGCCACCGCCAGCGATAACAACACGACCAGCACAATCATCAGCCTTGACATGGTTCCCGCTCCTCAAGACGCTGACGACAGGCTTTACGTATCAGCCGGAAAAACAGCGACGCCACAAGATAAATCAGCGCAGTAAAAATCCACCCGGCAGCGACCAGCGAGATAAACGTCGCCACCATCACCACCAGAGCCGCTGCCCGCCTGCGCCACGGCACCGGCTGTAAAAACAGCGACGCGACAATCTTCACGGCCAGCGATTCCGGCGGCAGCTCCCGCCCGTAGCGTTCCAGCACATACTCAGTGGCATACACGCCGACACCACCGGCAACCACACAGATAACCGTCGCCAGAATCGCCCAGGCGGCGACAAAACTGACGGCCACGCTCTGCGGGTAAATCAGGGACAGTGCCAGCATCAGCGCCAGCGACACGTTCAGCATCAGTGAAAGGGATAATTTCTTCATGGTGTTTACTCCGTTTAAGCCGGTACGCCGCCAGCGGTACGCCAGACGGTGACCAGTTTTTCCAGTGAATGCTCACGCTGACCGTAACCGGCACCCGGCAGGGACGCCCAGATATTGCGACAGCGTGAAATGGCGCGCTCAATGCGTCCCGCCCGGATGTCATCCAGTGCACCGCGTTCGCGGATCAACTGAATGGCAAGTCTGTCCTGTGACAACGGACTGAAATCCGGCAGGGCAAGCTGTTTGCGGTAGTGCGGCCAGAACAGGTAAAGCTGCTGATAGCGACCGGAGGCCGTGGACTTTTCACCGCGACGGTTAAACACCTTCGCCGGTCGGCCATGCGCGAACGGGTGGTCACTGTAGTCGGTGAAGATTTCCGGCTTTCCGTCCAGTCCGGTGACTATCACGTCATAGCCCCGTTTTTTCGTCAGCGGATGATTCGCCGTCCCTTCGGACACCGCCAGCATGTCGAGAAAGGCGGCGATATTCTGGTGCGTGTTAATTACCGGCATTACGGTTTCCCCCTGCCCTTAAAGCGGCGCTGAATGGCAATCTCAATCACCTGATAACCGGCGATACCCAGCATGGAGCCGATGCCGCACACCGCAGGCAGTGACAGGTCAGGAAACTGCACCAGAACAACACCGGCAACCATTGAGACAAAACCACCGAGCAACATGCGCCCGATAAACAGACGCGGGGTGATGGGTTCACCACCGGCAAGCACCTTGCCGACAACAATCAGCACTCCAATCATGAAAAGCGACAGGACGCTTTTTTCTTCTGCTGTCATGCGTTACTCCCACAGATTGACAGTTTCAGCCACGGGCGCGGTCTGAACGTCAGGCAGTTCGACGGCGGTGCCGTGTGGCAGCACCGCACCCAGTTCAGCCAGTCCCGGATTTGCGGCGAGCACGGTCTCAACCACGCCCTCAGTGCGCCCGTAATACCGGACACAAATGGCGTCGAGCGTGTCGCCCTGTAGCGCAAAGGTCTTCATCAGATTTGACTCACGATGCAGCGCGGCTTGTCCTGGATACGCGCCACCGCCCAGCGCATATCCCGCCACAGTTCATCAATGGTGCTGTCAATGCTGTCAGCCTTCTTGTCGCCTTTCGCACTGGCATCCACGCCGCGATAACGCTCATAAAGCGACGCGGTCGCCATCGCACACACGGCACGCTCGTAGTAAAAAACTTTGATGCTTTCACCGTCGATGTCGTCCGCCGGAACGTCCGCCAGACGCGTAAAACCGGCGGCAATTTTCTGTTCGCGGTACTCGTACAGCTCCGCATTCGTCTCCGCCATGCCTGACTTGATGGCCTCACGCAGACGGGCGGGGGCGACGGTCTGCTCAAGGCGCATACGTTCCCGGACGCGCTTCGGGTCGATATCGGGAAAAAAGAACGTGTTTTTAATCACCGGCTCGTCGCCTGCCGGTTGCGGGATGACCACCGTACCCTCACCGGACACGGGAGCCTCCTTTCGCGGAATAATCAGCGTCATCATGACTACCTCTGAAAAGTCGGGCGGTGGACGCCGGTGCAGTGTCAGGTGATTCACCCTCACTGACCGGCGTGCCGCCCTGGCGCGGGGCGCATTCGGTTGTTAACTGGCTTTCTTTTTCGGGCGTCCACGTTTTGCCGGTGTCACGCTCCGGGTCTTACGCGGGGCGCGGGTGGCCGCTTTTGGCTGCGGCTCCGGCTTCGGTTTCAGCTCCCGCTCCAGTCGTTCAATCTCTTTTTTGACGCCTGCCTGACAGTCAAGCTGTGTCGCACGTTGCAGGTGAGCCAGCGCACCGGCGGCATCACCAGCGTCACGCAGAAACAGACCGGTGATTTTGTGCAGCTTTGCGCGCACTTCATCAGGCATGTCAGCTGTGGCGGTCAGCTCAAGGGTGTCCGTCAGCAGGCGGGGCTCCACAGACTCACCGGCAGCGTGAGCGCGCATGGCCGCGAGCGCCACCTCCTCGGTGAACATGTACGGCGGGGTGCGGCGGTGTTTACCCGGCATGGTCAGACCGTACTTCAGGGCATAACGGGCAATCTCCAGCGCACCGGCAATATCGCCGGTATCCAGACGCCACAGCATGACCGTCATCAGAATGTCATCCTGTGCACCTTTGCCCTGCTCCAGCACGCCGTTCACCCACGGCAACCAGAACGGCAGCAGTTCGCGTTTTTTCGCGGCCTTCAGCTCTTTTGAATAAATCGCTTTCAGTGTGCGCTGGTCTGCGGCCAGCTTGACCAGCATCTGCTCATAGACAGTTGCATGTCGCAGCGGGGCGGCTTCCCGCTGCGCGGTCATCGCTGCCGAGACCCGCATCATGTGGCGCTGTGCGGGACTCGTCATCGGTTACGCTCCCGGCTCTGCGGTCGCCTTAGCCGGTGTGGAGAAATCACCGACCTTAATTTTTTCCACCAGACAACCGGCGGCGTAGTCTTCCACCACGTAATCAATGTTCATTGACTCGTAGTTCTCCACGCGGTCGAGTTTCGGGTTTTCCTCAATCACGCGGCGATGGCTGTCATCCATGTAGTAGATGGACAGGTTTTCCAGCTTCGTGATGAGCATCGCATCTGCCGGGAAGTACGGGACGCGCACCGCCGGCAGGTTACCGATGCGTTTCTGGCTGATGATGACGTCAGCGGCCAGCATTTCGCTGTTATCCTGCTCCTTGTTAACGATGGGGAAATACTTGTCCGCCAGTAGCTGACGTCCCACAATCACCACAAGGTCAGGGTCTTCCTGATACCACGGCTCAATCAGGTTGTTGGTCGCATCCATCACCAGTGCATCGAGGCTGGCATAATCACCGCCCTTACCCACGCGGATAACCTCAGAGGTGGTATGGCCTTCCTCGTCAGTGACCTTGCTCATCACGCGCGCCGGAGCTTCATTGCGGTATTTCTGCAGCCAGCCGACCGCCACATCCTGCAACATCGGATTGCTGCTGCGGTCAGAGGTTTCGGCACGCTTCACGCCGTTAAAACCGGCCATGATGAAATCAAGGGACTGGCGTTTGATAATGGCGTTACGGACACGGAGCTGGAAATCCTGATAACGCGCCCACAGGTCAAGCGTTTTGTAGCGGATATAAAAATCGAAGTTAATCTGGTCGCATTCGTACTTGTTTGACGCCAGCTTCGAGAAGTCCTTCGGCTGACGCTCGGTGCCACCGGCGGTGTCGGTGGTGCTGGCGATGGAGCCGGTGACACCGATGCCAATTTTTTCCCCTTTCATTTCGCTGACCGGCACAATGTTGATGCGGGTCAGAAAGTCAGAGGACTCCTGCATGGTGTTCATCAGGGTCTGGGTGACCGACGGTTCAACGGTGAATTTTTTCGACACATCACCGGCGTCGATGCCGTTCAGTTCGGCAACACGGGACAGGTAGGCATTAAATTTAAAGCGGGTTTCCTGGCGCATAGTTTTTCCTGAAATTAAGGGTTAATCGTGAAGGTTTTCCCGGACTGACTGACGCCGGTCAGCAGTTCGTCATCAGGGCGTCACCGCCACCACCGGTGGCCTTGCTGCGGCGCTGCTGGGTCAGACTTTCGGTGTGGTCGAGACTGTTTTTCAGGCGGGTGAATGCCTGGCTGGTTTCATCCGCCCTGTCAGTCACCTCCTGCTTAAGTGCGGAAAAGGCGGTTTCCACCTCAGCGAGGCGCTGCTCAGTGGCGCTCAGTTTTTCCTGCACATGTTCAGCAACAGCGGTCACCGCTTCATGCACGTCATTCAGACGGGCGTCATCGCTGGCCTGTTTGCGGCCAAAAATGGATTTCACCTTTTCGGTCAGGGCGGTGAACACGGTTTCAGGCAGGTCTTCAAATTCCAGCTCAACGGGCGTTGCCACTGAAATCAGGTTTTCAGGGCTTAATTTGAAGCGGTTCAGGGGGTTGTGTTTTGCCGTGCGGCAGAATTCCAGGTATTCCGTGCCGAGGCTTGCCGGGTCATCGGTGACGGCCAGCCCCACCAGATAACATTTGCCGGTGTTGGCAAAGTTCGGCTGAATTTCCATTGAGGTGTAGACCTTCTGCGCGGCCTTGTTCATCGCGATAAGGTCATCGGTCGGGGTGATTTTCGCAAACAGCGCCCATTTGCCTTTCAGCGCCGAATCGTCGTCAATCTTTTCCGCCTTCAGTTCGGCCACATCGCCATAACGCTTAAAAATACCGTCAGGCAGGATGCCGCGCAGATGTTCCAGGTTAATGCGGCAACCATAGACACGCGGGTCAAAGGTTTCGGCCATTTCCTGAATATCCTGCGCACTGATGACACGCCCGTCACAGGTGTCACCCTCAACGCCGATACGAAAGAATTTTGAGACTTTTTTTGCCATTGTCAGGAGTCCTGAATAGTGATTAGAGGAGTCACATGTCGGCATCAGTTTCCCGACGATGCGCATCCTCCGCCATCAGTCCCGGATGGCTTATCACTGACACAACAGCACCTTAGCGAATCGCGGGGCGCGACTCAGTAGCCTTGCCGTGTATTCATCACGGCGAGGTATTCATGACCATCACCACAGACACCACTCTTTTACACGACCCGCGTCGTCAGGCGGCGCTGCTGTACTGGCAGGGGTTTTCCGTGCCGCAGATTGCCGCCATGTTGCAGATGAAACGCCCGACGGTGCAGAGCTGGAAACAGCGCGACGGCTGGGACAGCGTTGCCCCCATCAGCCGTGTCGAAATGAGTCTGGAAGCGCGGCTGACCCAGCTCATCATCAAACCGCAGAAAACCGGTGGTGACTTCAAGGAAATTGACCTGCTGGGACGCCAGATTGAACGACTGGCACGGGTAAACCGTTACAGCCAGACCGGCAACGAGGCAGACCTTAATCCGAACGTCGCTAACCGCAACAAAGGCGGGCGTCGCAAACCGAAAAAGAATTTTTTCAGTGACGAGGCCATCGAAAAGCTGGAGCAGATTTTCTTTGAGCAGTCTTTCGACTATCAGTTGCACTGGTATCGCGCCGGGCTTGAGCACCGCATTCGCGATATCCTGAAATCCCGCCAGATTGGCGCGACGTTTTATTTTTCCCGCGAGGCGCTGCTGCGCGCCCTGAAAACCGGTCATAACCAGATTTTTCTGTCGGCCAGTAAAACGCAGGCGTATGTGTTCCGTGAATACATCATCGCCTTTGCCCGTCTGGTTGACGTTGACCTGACCGGTGACCCGATTGTCCTGGGCAATAACGGCGCAAAACTGATTTTTCTCGGCACCAACTCCAACACCGCGCAGAGCCATAACGGCGACCTGTACGTCGACGAGATTTTCTGGATCCCGAATTTTCAGGTACTGCGTAAGGTGGCATCAGGTATGGCCTCACAGAGTCACCTGCGCTCGACCTATTTCTCCACCCCGTCCACGCTGGCGCACGACGCCTACCCGTTCTGGTCGGGTGAACTGTTTAACCGGGGACGCGCCAGCGCCGCCGAACGCGTGGAAATCGACGTCAGTCATAACGCCCTTGCCGGTGGGCTTCTCTGTGCGGACGGCCAGTGGCGGCAGATTGTCACCATTGAGGACGCCCTGAAAGGTGGCTGCACGCTGTTCGACATTGAGCAGCTTAAACGCGAAAACAGCGCCGACGATTTTAAAAACCTGTTCATGTGTGAATTTGTTGACGACAAGGCGTCGGTGTTCCCGTTCGAGGAGCTGCAACGCTGCATGGTCGACACGCTGGAAGAATGGGAAGACTATGCGCCGTTTGCCGCCAATCCGTTCGGCTCCCGCCCGGTATGGATTGGTTACGACCCGTCACACCGTGGCGACAGCGCCGGATGCGTGGTACTGGCACCGCCGGTGGTGGCCGGTGGCAAATTCAGAATACTTGAGCGTCACCAGTGGAAAGGCATGGACTTTGCCACCCAGGCGGAATCCATCCGCAAACTCACCGAAAAATACAACGTCGAATACATCGGTATTGATGCCACCGGCCTCGGTGTCGGCGTGTTCCAGCTTGTGCGCTCGTTCTATCCCGCCGCGCGCGATATCCGCTACACGCCGGAAATGAAAACCGCAATGGTGCTCAAGGCAAAAGACGTTATCCGCCGTGGCTGTCTGGAATATGACGTCAGCGCCACCGACATCACCAGCTCGTTTATGGCTATCCGCAAGACCATGACCAGCAGCGGACGCAGCGCCACCTATGAGGCCAGCCGCAGCGAGGAAGCCAGCCACGCCGACCTCGCCTGGGCGACCATGCACGCCCTGTTAAATGAGCCTCTCACCGCCGGTATCAGCACCCCGCTGACATCCACCATTCTGGAGTTTTACTGATGAGCAAGAAAAAAGGGAAAACACCGCAACCTGCGGCAAAAACAATCACCGCCAGCGCCCCGAAAATGGAGGCATTCACCTTTGGTGAGCCGGTGCCGGTACTCGACCGCCGTGACATTCTGGATTACGTCGAGTGCATCAGTAACGGCAGATGGTATGAGCCGCCGGTCAGCTTTACCGGTCTGGCAAAAAGCCTGCGTGCTGCCGTGCATCACAGCTCCCCGATTTACGTCAAACGTAATATTCTGGCCTCGACATTTATCCCGCATCCGTGGCTGTCCCAGCAGGATTTCAGCCGCTTTGTGCTGGATTTTCTGGTGTTCGGTAATGCGTTTCTGGAAAAGCGTTACAGCACCACCGGTAAGGTCATCAGACTGGAAACCTCACCGGCAAAATATACCCGCCGTGGCGTGGAAGAGGATGTTTACTGGTGGGTGCCTTCCTTCAACGAGCCGACACCTTTCACGCCCGGCTCCGTGTTTCACCTGCTGGAGCCGGATATTAATCAGGAGCTGTACGGCCTGCCGGAATACCTCAGCGCCCTTAACTCTGCCTGGCTGAATGAGTCGGCCACGCTGTTCCGCCGAAAGTATTACGAAAACGGCGCACATGCCGGATACATCATGTACGTCACCGATGCCGTGCAGGATCGCAACGATATCGAAATGCTCCGCGAAAACATGGTTAAATCGAAAGGCCGCAACAACTTTAAAAATCTGTTTCTCTATGCCCCACAGGGGAAAGCTGACGGCATTAAAATTATCCCGCTCAGTGAAGTGGCAACGAAGGACGATTTTTTTAATATCAAAAAAGCCAGTGCCGCAGACCTGCTGGACGCGCACCGCATCCCCTTTCAGTTGATGGGCGGCAAGCCGGAGAACGTCGGGTCGCTGGGTGATATTGAGAAAGTGGCAAAGGTCTTTGTCCGCAATGAGCTTATCCCGTTACAGGACAGGATTCGGGAAATAAACGGCTGGCTCGGTCAGGAGGTCATCCGCTTTAAAAACTACTCACTGGACACTGACAACGGCTGAACATCGCCGCCTGCGGGCGGCTTTTTTACACCCCGTCATCACGCCCTCACACGCTCACCACCGCACAAAACAGCCCGCAGACACACCAACGCCCCAGCACACAATCTAAACGCCATCACGACGCGCTCAGACGCTGAAAAAATAAAATCAGCACCACCGCCAGCGCGCAGTGCTTTCCCCGCCTCGCCCGCCCGCTTCGTGGGGCGGTTTTAATGCAAATGTATAAGCCAGGCGAAAGCACGTCAGTTTTGAGCTCATTTGTATGAAAGGCCAAATAATAGCAAATGCAATTTGATGCAATAATGTACGCAAAACTACCTTCCCACAGAGTCAAACATAGACTGACAGTTTTCTCTGGTAGTGCTGAATCAGATCTGGCAATCTACATCGCCCTTACGACAACATTAAGACAATCAATGTCATTTCTTAAGTAAAAAGGAGTTAGAATGTTTAATCTCATTATCGGGGGTGAGCCCTCTGTGTTTGATAGATGGCCATCTATGGATCCTAATATTAAAAATGGGGAAGATAGTTTCTCTCTTTCCCGAATGCTAGAAGGTACACCATCCTTACTTTATAAAAAATTAACACCAGTAAGCCCTATAACTTTAGCCGCTCTATCTAAGCTACCTGTTCTTTTCATGACTGAAATATACGATAAAGACGGTGACAAAAATAGATATTTAAGAGTAAGACTTGGAAAAGTCGGCAACTTACACATAGATAATGATGATGTTTGTTATCACTTTGAAATCGTTCATGATTTTGGCGAAATCAAGAACCCCGAAATAAAACAATATAAAGAAATATTAGACTTAGGTGCTTATGGTCTTAGCAGAACCCACTGGGCAGTTAAAGATAAAAAATTAAGAGAAACACTGCTAAAACTTGAGCTAAATAAAACCAAAAACGATACAACTGAAAAAATTCTCTCTAACACATCCAAAATTGGAAACATCAAAAGAACATCAAAAATAAGAAAAATAAAGAGCTTAAAGGAATATATCAGTTTTATAGAAAAATCCAACAATTCAAACTCTGAAATTTTTTATAGAGGACATTCACGAAATAAATATGAACTTATCCCATCTCTTTTCCGGAAACATGATAACGGGACTCATAAGCACCTTGATTCAGAATCATCTATGGTTCGTGAAATTCTGTCAGCAAGGCCTAATGAATTTATATCTGATAATTTTACGATCGATAAACTAGTTAGAATGCAGCATTATGGTTTACCTACAAGATTGCTAGATATTACATCCAACCCGCTAATTGCTTTATATTTTGCATGCTGTGAAGATCCTGAAGACACCGGACAAGTCATCTCGTTTCCTACAGAAAGAAAAAATATCAAATATTTTGACTCTGATACTGTTAGCTGTATAGCCAATCTGGCATTTATGCCACACAATATCTTAAGCACTATATCAAAAAGCTTAATTGAAAACGACAAATCTCAC
Organism: Escherichia sp. MR; assembly: GCF_005280595.1. NCBI lineage: Bacteria > Pseudomonadati > Pseudomonadota > Gammaproteobacteria > Enterobacterales > Enterobacteriaceae > Escherichia > Escherichia sp. MR. The sequence continues at coordinate 196,504 of NZ_SZVK01000001.1, forward strand.
GCAAAAGAACTACTCAATAAACTTTTAGATCATATTCAAGCTGAAAAACCATATTTTAAAAAAAATATAGACCTGCATGATCTTCGGAAAATACTATTCATCCGCGCCAGAATAAATAATGAACGCATTCAATCACAGTCTGGCGCATTTCTATTATTTGGTCACGAGGCAGTACTCCCAGAGACAACAGAAGACTTTCCTCTTGACAGAGTTGACATAATTAATAAAGAAATAATCTTGAAAGAACTTGCACAATTGAACATTACTGAGAGCACTGTTTATCCAAGTATAGAAAAGACAGCTTCTGAAATCGCAAAGAAATATATGTCTGACATTTAAAAGAAATATTACAATTGTGCGTAAGAATCAGACATAACGATATTTTGACTCTTTACCACATAGTGAGCACAGGCCTCTTGGATACGTACCCTTCAAAAAGGCTATGAACCTTAACTTTATTAATTGTAGTTTGAACTGACGCTGTATAGTGGTCAAGCGATATTGACCACTATTTTTCAGTAAAAAAAGATATCTACGCTCCGGTTCTTTCAGCGTTACCCCACCATTGTAAATAGTGAGTTTCGGCACTACGCTAATAATTTAGAATAAAACCACTAACTATATCAGTATTAATATAACGTCCAGAAGTGCTCATTGTTCAACTCCATCAGTGCTGAAGGACAGCTCCAGCACTACTGACGTTATCAAACTTTTATCATAACTAATGTAAGTTATCATTAAGGGATAATAAAAATTTACCCTCTATTTTTAATTAAACACCTAATTCTTAGAGGGGTAGCCGAATCTTCAAAATGAGGTACCTCTACAAAAAGAAACTCCCTATCATCTACAAGTGAAACAATATGTTTAGATAATAAACATTCAATTCTCTCTAAGTATGAAGGTACTTTTCTATGAAAAGCCAGCGAGTTTTCGCTTATCCTGTATGGGTTTCTAACATGAATATGAGTTGAACATTCATCATACAGTGCAATAAATTGTTTTTTTGTTAAATATCCACCTTTCAATTTCTTCCACCCGTCATTGGTAAATGATGATACAGGTAACGGGTAAAAATTTGGATTTATTTTTTCTAACTCACTTATAATACGCTTGGCTTTCCATACACCATCAATACTCTTCGCAACAGTCTTATAGGATTCCTCATATGAAATTAACGATGAAAATGCGATAAGCTCCAATAACTTTCTGAGTTGTAACGCTTCTATTTCTATTAAAACTTGAAGATAAAGTCCTCCTGTATGTCCGGATGCTAAATCATGTAGCGTTTCAATTCTTTTTCTACACTCAAACATTAACTTGAGATATTTATTCCTTTTTTTTGAATTCATTTAAATCGACTCCTTATCAATTTACCCAAATCATAAAAAAGCCATATTATGGCTTAAACATAACATGGCCTAGCCCTTCACTTTAGTTATCAATTATTGAAGTTACCTCACCAGTTCGAACATTGACGCGCGCCGCAACGGTCTGTTTCACCACTCCGCCATAAGCATTAGTTCCACGAAATGTGGTTTTCACAATGGCGTGCGGGTCTTTATTCAAAACCAAATGATATACCGTTGACACATGTTTATAAGATGAATCATCGTTCATATTATCTTTAATTAGTTTTTCCAATGGACGATAAGAACCATCCCAACCACTAAAATTGCTCTGAAATGTATCAAGATTGATTTTATTGTTTAGTGAATTCGGGTCATTTTCATAATCATTAAAGCACCACCCAAGAACATCACCGAGTTTCAACTCATCATCTTTGGTAAATGTATACTCACTCATGCAGGCATAAAATGCATCTGATGCGGTGACTGGCACTTTCTTAAAGTTAATGTAACTATTCACAATATCGTGTCGAGTCTTCATTGGCTCGTTCCGATATTCCTTGAGTGTTTTTTCAGTATATTCGAATGTTTTTTGAGCCTGGTGTTCTGCTACGGTTGCTGTTTCAGTTTTAGCAACTGGCTGGCTTTTTTCTGTTGGGTAGAGTATTGAACCAATTATGCTCAATGCAAAACCACCTCCGAGATAAACCGCACTTGCACGTTTACGGTTTGGCATCCGCACCAGTGATGGCTTGATTAACCCGATGAAAAAAGCAACGAAAAAAGCGAGTGATAGAAAAGCGATTACAATATCCATAGCTATCCTTTTTGCATCATCCACATAAAAAATCGACCTTATGTTAGCAACAGGAAGCTTACTTTTGAATATTTGTAAGTTGTTAGCTTTAGCTCTCCGGGCTAACTCCTTTCAACCGTCAAAAACCAGCACCAACGCAGTAAAAATATGACTGTCAACTAACGCCTCGCTTCGCTCGTTGTTCAACGCCGCCAGCCCTGAAAACAAGTTTCACGACTGGCGGCGTTCTCTATCGTCTGCGTGGTGGTGGCGCAACTCTGGACTGACCGATACCGATATAGTTAAGTCGCCCGTAATTATCCCGGACTATTTCGGCACACCCGACTAGTTCATCGGGCGTCAGATTTTCGTTGACCATAATCTGCTGTAGACGGTGAACAATGGCCATCAGCTTGATATTTTTAGTTTTATGGTGCGGTATCTCGCCTGGTATTCTGTGCATTATCCGAGCCACCCGTTTTGCTGTGCACGCTCCATCTGTTCATCTGAATAGTTCCATGCTCCATCCGTGGCAACCATTGCCCCGCCAGACATCCCCGTCTCTGGTTCATACATAACAGCAAGGCCGAGCTGATGCATAATTTCATGATTAATTCTGAATACCAGACCACGCTCACTAAGTTCTTTCCAGTTCACAATCTCATATGCGCCTGTAATAAGCCGCTCAATACTTAGCAAGACATAATCTTCCAGCCAGTCTGACAGGTCAGTAACATCTGTTATCCGGGCTTCAACCTTTCGCCCCGTATACACACCCTGCACCCATTCATGCAAAATCAACGTGTCCCCGCACTCATAATTACGGTCATTTTTCCGAAACTCTGCACGTTTATGTCCTTCCAGCACAAGGTCGAAATATTTTGCGTGCAGCTTTACCTCGTGAATTTTTGCCATTATGTCCACTCCATTACTGTTGAGAATCCCGGCCACTCATCAGCGACCGGATACGTGAATTTTTTCCCGTCGTAATTTACGGTCGCGCCACGCGCCAGCGTCTCAAGCTCCCATCGCTGAGGTCTGATACCGTTCTGACCAAGGTCAACGCGGATACGGGTGATTTGCATTCGTTCCGACCGGGTCAGTCTGGCCGATGGCGCAATTTCATGCGGTTTTAACGGGCTTCCGTTTCTTTGCTGACGATTTGGTGTTCTCATGTCGTGTTTTAATGCACCCCTGAGCGCCCTCACGACCTCCGGGTCAGTCCATTCGATAACACCGTCATCTACCAGATTAAGCACTGCTGCGGCGTGTTCAGAAGGCGTGGGAGCCGGTAACGAAGTATCACCACCGGTGAGCTTTCCACAGTTATTGACAGGACTCCGAGGCGCGGCGATGCCGCTTTTTAAAGTCAAAGGCTCAACGACCGGAACTTTCGGCACAATGCGCCAGTCCGTCGTTCTGGTGATATGAATATGACGCGCGCCGAGATGCGGCGCGTAAATGCCGACCACTCTCTCGACTTCTTCCTCGTACTCGTTAACTTCATCCGACGGGCTACGGGCGACTCTGACAGTCTGACAATCGCGCGGGACATTTGCCCCACCCTGCGCGCTGATATACAACGCAAAATCACCACTGTCTGCGGCGGCGCGTGCAGCCTCGACGCGCTCGTCAAACTCATCAGCAATGCTGACGCCGCGCGGCAATTTGCGTAGTTCACGGTAAGCCCCCATTGTCGGCAGGCCAACCGTTTTAAATTGCGGGATGCGCCACGTTGACGCCCATGCGGTAACAGCCGCTGCAGTGTCTTTCAGCGGCCTGCCGGTGTCGTTATCGAGCTGACCATCCAGTGCATAGCCGTCGATGTTTTTTGAAATGTATTTCGCGATATATCCCGCAGCACCGCCCCGGTTAAGGTGTTTTGCCTGAAAACGGTTTCGCGCGGCTCCTCTTTCGTCGCCATCCTCTTTGAGCGCATAGCGACGCATGATTTCGATAATCTGGTTACGCTGGCGTGAATTACAAAAAAGCATCATATGCCAGTGCGGCGTTCCGTCGTGGTGTGGCTCGACGACACGCAAACCGTAGACCTGTAAATCATTATCCTTGAATGCCGTGCGCATCAGGCTCCAGATACGGCAGAGATAACGCTGCGCATCCTTTGGATTAAATGCCTCATCGTTCCAGCCGTGATTAAGCTGCACGGTTTTACTTTCGCCTTTTCCTACCTGACGTGTCGGGTGATACTTTGACGGCGCGGTCAGCGTGATAAACATCCCCACATCACCCTCTGCAGCGGCGTAACGCTCAATACCGGCAATGGTGTTCATCAGCTCCATCCGGCGAATTTCAGGATTAGAAATACTGCCCATCACCTTACTGATAAGGTCGATGCGCTCGCCGGTTTCCCTGTTTTCAAGGTCACACGATTTAAGAAATTCCAGATTTGCCTGGCGGCGCGCACGCACATCACGAATGGCGTGTTTACTGGCATAAGGAGAACGGTCTTTATTGACCTCCCCGACAGCTATCAGTAACGCTTCATGCCAGCGCATACGCTGGCCTTTAAGCTGATGAGTCCACCACTCATCGTTAAACAGACGGGCAATGGCAGAATATGCCTGCCTCGTGGTCATCTGTCTTTTACGGTATTTTTTCCAGTAGAGAGGAGAAATATTGAAAGCTCGTGCAGCGCCAGCAACATGACCATACAGGTGATCCTGAGCCTCATCCGTAAACAGTGATTCTTTTTCGCCATGCGCATCCACCCAGGCATCGCTGAGTTCCTCATACATCATGAAAAGCTGCGATGAGATACGGGCGGCAAACTTTTTCAGCTCCTTGTCATTCATTCCCGGCAGGCGCGCATAGTGATCACGCTCTGCCAGAAACAGCAACGACGCGTCGGTGTTCATTTCATGGCGCTGATTCACACGCTCAATGCGCGGCCATAAACGACGCTGAAAAGTGGATGTGAGGAAATAAAACCCGTGCACCGGGCTTTTATTGCGCCGGATGTAGTCATAGCGTGAAGTAAACAGCGAGCGCAAAAAGTAAGGCAGGCGGTTAATCGTGGATAAAACACCTTGCACCTGACGCATCTCGTCACGTGTAAGGGGTCTTTCGCGCCCGACGGCCTCGCGTGGCGCGTTCCATGCATAAGCACCGGTAAACGTCTTACCGGTGCCTGCGGCAAATGCTGACGGAGGGACAAAACGCCCGGAGGCTTTAACGGCCATATGAGCCAAAAGCCTCTGAACAACGCTTGCTGAGTTGCTCAACCTGCGCGTTTAAATCAGCAAAAGACTTTGCGCTTCCGGTCAGAATATCGTGATGCATCAGGCCGGAAACGAGCTGGCTTAATTTCGGGTAATAACCAACCACCGCCAGCCATTCCTGACCGGCGTTTTTACCGCTTTCAGCTCTCTTTTTCTCGTGGAGAATAAACTGAAAGCTGTCACTGGTAACGACATAACGTTCGCCAATTTCAATACGAATACTCATGCCGTTCTCCGGTAATGTTTGTTTTTTGCTTCAAAAACTGACTGACAGGAAACACAACGCGTGGCTGACGGATAAGCCGCACGACGGGCAGCAGGTATTGGCGCGTCACACTCTTCGCAAACCAGCGCAGAAGCACCGCAATGTTTTACCCTTGCCGCGTTAATCTGGCGCTCCAGTAATTCAGCCTGTTGTGCCTGAATAAAATCTACGTTGTCCGGCATTACCAGTTCCTTTTGTCGTTAAGGTTTTTAAATTCATCAGCGCAATAGCTGGCGATTTCTGTCGTTAATTTCGTCAGTTCATCCACGGAGGAGATTTGCTTGTGAAACACAGCGCGTTTAACAAGCAAATTGACCACATCAGACAGGAGGTTTAATTCGTTCTGATAAATCGCGATAACAGACTCAGTTATTTCGCGTTTTTCTTTATCAAGACCAAGTTGAATAAGAGACAAATCGCCATTTTTCATAACGGCGATTTTTAAGGCGTTATTCAGTAATACAACTGAACGAGAACAGGACATCAAAGCACCTCCCCGCGAGACAATCCGATATTGTGAAATTTTTCCGACTCCTGACTGAGCAGCTCGACTATCTCCACGCGGGATAACTCCGCCTTTGTGATGTGGCGAATCATGGCATCAAGATGAGAAGAAAAGCGCGTCGCAGCGTCGGCCTGTGCTTCGGTTCTGGCCTGTTGCAGCAGTAATGCGTATTTACCGCACTGATTTTCAGAAACTGTATGCATAACTTTCTCCAGGCAAAAAGAAGCCCCGCACGATTAAGTGCGTTAAAAACTCTGGTTAATTACTTAATGCAGATATTGCTCTGGTTTTACCGACGTCAGAATTGTCGGTGCATACTCAAACAGGCTGAATAATTCACGTAATGCACGGAATAAAGCATCACGCCAGTAACATGACTCTTCATTAATTCGCCAGTATGGCTGGTTAAATTCTTTTTCAGTCAATCCGGCATGCATAAATAAAGTACGACGCTGACTGACTGTTAAAAAACTAATATATGCATACTCACTTGCACCGACCTGACGACGTTTTGAGAATGCGCCACGCAATTCATCAATTGCACAAACCAGTCGTTCACGTTCGACGTCGTTCATTTCTTCAAAACGCATCGTTGCGTGACGCTGTTTTAACTGTGCATGAAAGCAAACCGTTAGCCGTTCGCGCTCCATCATCTGATTATAATAATCACATGTATCCTGCCAGCGAGGGACGGCAAGATGCTTGCCAATTATCCGGCGCATAGCTGCTGGCTGTTTTTCAACGAGATTGAGCGTCATCACTGTCATTTCCAGACCCTCCGGCTTTTCAGAAAGGTCAGAGCCTTTTTTAACGGACTCTGTTTTTTGGTGCGGATAATGATTCCCTTACGCCCCTTACCGTGGGTGATGGTGAAGTCAATCGCCCTGGGGCTTTCGTTACGCAATAACTGAGCAATACAACGAGGCTCCTTCATCCTTTCCACCTTAAGCCGCACGGCCATGTCTTGATTTGCTATAACTAATGCGATTTTTCCAGTCGTGCCATTCTGATGGAGCTTCATCGACTAGCTGTGCTGCGTACTTGTCCCACTCACGACGATTAATCCATAACTCAGCATGACCTCCCGGCTTTAATGGGTCTGCCATGTAAAAGGCAGGCAGCTTGCCTGCTTTCGCCATTTCAGCTACAGCGCGAGGCGTCTTACCGATGTAAAGAGCAAAACCCTCTTTCGAGAGTAGATCCGACGGTGCGGCAGCGAGCTTGATGTCACATTTTTTACTTTTTGTGAGATCAGATAATTTTTCTCCAACATCGTTATTCATTTCTGATCCAATACTCATTTTGATATCCTCAACTTTGGTGCCATTCAACCAGAGCTATTTGAAGCCGCTCTGCGTTGTTCTGGCTTGTCGCATGCAACATAAATTACGAGATACGACAATTCATGTCAAATACACAAATCACATCTCAAGCAGAGAAACTCGCACTTATTAGGGAGTCAGAAAGGATGACAAGGAAGCAAGTCGCTGAATTAACTGGGATTAACTACAACACCTATGCTGGATATGAGCAGGGAAAAGTAAAGATGTCTTTTGACGCAGGTATGAAATTTTTCAAGCCAGAAAGATTTCGCAAGTACCGTGACTGGTTCATGTTTGATGAAACTGATCCCGCTGGCGGACAAATAGCCCCGGCGCTCGCGCACATTGGGCAAGACTCAACAACCTTGCACCACTCAGACCAAAAGACTGGCTGACGATTTATTCAGCATATGTGTGCAGTAAATGTACGAAAGAAAATTGCATTAATTTTCAAGTAGTAGAAGTAAACAGCGTCATCGGAGGGCTTTATGTCTATTAAAAAGCTCGATGATGGTCGTTATGAAGTGGACGTCAGACCGCAGGGTGCAGATGGAAAACGTATCAGGCGGAAATTTAAAACTAAGGGTGAAGCTCAAGCATTCGAACGTCATGTCCTGGTTAACTACCACAACAAAGAGTGGTTGGAGAAGCCAGCCGACCGCCGAACTCTTACAGAGTTGTTAGGCAGATGGTGGATATATCACGGAAAATCACATGAGCGTGGAGATATTGAACGGGGGCGTTTGACGACAATAATCGCCAAATTTGCAGAAATGGGAGTGTCCAGAGCTGACCAGCTAACAAAGAAAACGATAACTGATTATCGCGTTGTAATGATGAACGATGGTCTTAAACCAGCCAGCGTAAATCGGCATCTGGCAATAATGAGCGGGATGTTCACCAAGTTAATTGACGCCGGTGAATACCACTCTCACAACCCGTTCCGTGAGGTTAAGCGGTTACGTGAAGCTGTTACGGAAATGGCTTTTTTGTCCAGTGAAGAGATTACGCGGCTGTTATCCATGCTTGATGGTGATGAATTAAATGCAACTCTGGTCTGCCTTTCTACTGGTGGACGCTGGAGTGAAGTGTCAAATTTAAAAGCTGAACACATCATTAACCAGATGGTTACGTTTATGAAAACTAAAAACGGAAAGCGCAGGACAATTCCCGTGTCGCAGGACCTGATTAAACGGATCAAGACCAAAAATTCAGGCAGGCTTTTTAATGCCAGTTACTACAAAGTGCGCAACGCTCTCAGGGAAGTAAAACCCGATTTACCTGACGGACAGGCAGTGCATGTTTTGAGGCATACATTTGCCACACATTTTATAATGAATGGAGGTAACATAATCACATTGCAGCGCATCCTGGGTCATTCTAACATTCAGCAAACTATGACCTACGCACACTTTGCACCGGATTTCTTACAAGATGCTGTGACTCTTAACCCGGTGTCAGGAATGTCCATAATGCGTCCATAAACCAGAGTTAACTAGAGCCAATTGAAGCGATATGAGTAATTTAACTAATTGTAATACAACAGAAAATACCGCTGCGGCGGGGGCTACCAAGTCAGTTATTGGTCGCATTCACTCCTTTGAATCCTGTGGAACCGTAGACGGTCCAGGTATTCGCTTTATCACCTTTTTCCAGGGCTGCCTGATGCGCTGCCTGTATTGTCATAACCGCGACACCTGGGACACGCATGGCGGTAAAGAAGTTACCGTTGAAGATTTAATGAAGGAAGTGGTGACCTATCGCCACTTTATGAACGCTTCCGGCGGCGGCGTTACCGCATCCGGTGGTGAAGCAATCCTGCAAGCCGAGTTCGTTCGCGACTGGTTCCGCGCCTGCAAAAAAGAAGGCATTCATACCTGTCTGGACACTAACGGTTTTGTTCGTCGTTACGATCCAGTAATTGATGAACTTCTGGAAGTGACCGACCTGGTAATGCTCGATCTCAAACAGATGAACGACGAAATCCACCAGAATCTGGTAGGCGTTTCCAACCATCGTACACTCGAGTTTGCTAAATATCTGGCGAACAAAAATGTGAAAGTCTGGATACGTTATGTCGTAGTACCTGGCTGGTCTGACGATGACGATTCAGCTCATCGCCTCGGTGAATTTACTCGCGATATGGGTAACGTCGAAAAAATCGAGCTCCTCCCCTACCATGAGTTAGGCAAACATAAGTGGGTGGCGATGGGCGAAGAGTACAAACTCGACGGTGTGAAACCACCGAAAAAAGAAACCATGGAGCGAGTGAAAGGGATTCTTGAGCAATATGGTCATAAAGTGATGTTCTAAAACATCATATTTCGACCTGGGCTCCTTCCTTTAGTAGTAATGAGTAAATCAGCGTTGAGAACATGCTCGACGCTGATTTACTAGACTTAATTTCCGAGATTTAAACTTCTGATTCTACCTCGTTACCAGTCGGCGTAAGGTATCAGCGGCTGCGGCGGTAAATCCATGTCTCCCTGCCATCCGGCGGCGGAATACCGCA